>NZ_LCWL01000088.1:0-26120 GCF_001441695.1 Alishewanella sp. WH16-1
TTGTGATCAAGAGACAGGCCGTCGTGCTGGGTTTATTTTTGCTTATTGTAATTAAAAGCTTAACGCCGGCGCTGTTCGCGCACTATAGTGGGGATGGTCAGCCGTTGGCCGCTGCGATCGATAGTAATGGGCAGTTCAGTATCGGGTGCGGTTTCAGCGATAAAATTCATTGCTTGTTGCATATCGCTAAATTGCTGGCCAGCGATCTCCAGAATAATATCGCCACTCTGTAAGCCGGCGATAGCGGCAGGCCCGCCGGCGACAACCTCGGTCAGCAATAAACCATACAGGGCTTGTCCGGTAGAAAAGAGACGATCGCCGGCGGCATTAACCACCGCTTCACCGGACACGCCCAGATAGCTGCGCGTGACCCGACCGTATTTAATCAGCTTTTGCATAATATTTCGGGCAAGCTGATAAGGTACAGCAAAGAAAATGCCCTGAATATCCTGATTCTGCACCTGGAACGCGGCCGCATTAATGCCGACCAAAACGCCATTGCTATTAACTAAAGCGCCGCCGGAATTACCTTTATTAATGGCAGCATCCATTCGCATAAAGTCGGGATAGCCGCGGGAACTCAGCCCGGTGTTACCGTTGGCACTGATAATACCCTGGGTAATGGTTTGTCCGAGATTTAACGGGTTACCAATCGCCAGCACTAAGTCACCGACCTGAGGTTCAATTTCCGGATCTTGTGGAATCACCGGTAAGTTATCGGCTTGCACATACAATACTGCCAGATCAGAGAGTTCATCCTGGCCAATCAGTACGGCTTCCAGCCAACGGCCATCCTGCAGTGCGACTTCGATATGTTCAGCGCCATAGACCACGTGATAATTGGTCAGGATATAGCCTTCGGCAGACATAATGACGCCAGAGCCTAACTCCTGCCGCTCAATAGTGCGCGGGCGTAACGAGCGGGGATCGACGATGCGGCTGCGGGTATAGACGTTCACTACCGCCGGGCCGGCACGACGCACTGCTCTGTTGTAAGACACCGGGGCGGGTGTTTGCTCTTCGGCGCTATTGGGCGCAAAAGGTAAAGTCACGCCGGTAAGGTTAGGAAAAAACCATACCAGAACAAAAGCCAAAGCCAGGCCATAAGCAATACTTTTTAGCGTAAACAACAAGACAGTGCGCACTATGCTGATTCTATAGCAGAACGGATTGCGCAAGCATAGCATTAAACGCGGGCAGACAGTAGCGCTAAGCTACTGTTGCCCGGTAGGATCTTAACGGATCAGGATATAGAGCAATGTATCGCCACGCTGAATATTAAGCGCCGCAACACCACCGTCGCGTTGCTCCAGCAAACGGCGCAGCTCATTCAGGTTACTGACGCGCTGGCGGTTAACGCCAACAATCAGATCGCCCTGGCGCAAGCCAAGCATCGCCGCCCCAGAGTTAGCCTCGACCTCAGTCACTTCGATACCGCGGTCTGTGTTGTTTAGCGTTGCACCCCGTAACATCGGATGTAACTCGGTAGCGGCAACCTGACTGCCAGTGGCTTCCTGTAGTTGCACTTTAATATTGCGCTCCTTGCCATCGCGCAGCACACCCAGCGTAGCCTCGCGGCCTGCGCCCAGTGTTGCAATCTTCGCGCGCAGTTCGTTAAAGCTTTGAATACGGTTACCGTTCATGCTGACAATGACATCACCTGATTGCAGACCGGCTTTGGCGGCAGCACTATCTGGTAATACTTCGCCAACAAAGGCGCCACGGCTAACATTAAGGTTCAGTGCTTTGGTCAGTTCAGCGTTAACGTCATTACCGCGTACGCCCAGACTACCGCGGCGCACTTCACCGAACTCGACAATCTGATCCACCAGGTTTTTCATCATATTGCTGGGAATGGCAAAGCCAATACCAATATTACCGCCATTCGGCCCCAGAATAGCGGTATTGATACCGATCAGCTCACCGCGCAAATTCACCAAGGCGCCACCAGAGTTGCCGCTGTTAATGGCCGCATCGGTTTGAATAAAGTCTTCAAAGGCTTCGCCGCTATTCAGGCCGCTGCGACCCAATGAGCTGATAATACCGGAGGTGACAGTTTGCTCCAGCCCAAAAGGGTTACCAATGGCGATAGCATAATCGCCCACTCTAAGCTTGTCTGAGTCGGCTAAAGGCAACTGCACCAAATCTTTGGCTTCGATTTGCAGCAGGGCAATATCACTATCCGGATCGGCGCCAAGCTTTTTCGCGCTAAAAGTACGGCCATCTTTTAACCGTACCTGGATTTCGGTGGCATCCTGCACCACATGGTTATTGGTAACGATATAGCCCTTGGCGGCGTCAATAATGACGCCAGAGCCCAAACCGCGAAACGGACGCTCTTCGCGCAGTTCACCCGGGCCGCGCTGGCCAAAAAACTGCCGGAAGGCTTCCGGCACCCGCTGCCGTACTTCACGACTGCCGGCCACAGAAATATAAACTACAGCCGGCGTAGCGTTTTCCAGCATCGGCGCCAGGGATGGCATTTCCTGCTGATTATTGTTACTAAAAAATGGCAAGCCCGCCTGCACCGGGGCGGCTGGAGCTAACATCATGGCTGCTAACACTGCAGCGCTAAGCAAAGAAAGTTTTTTATTCATCGCGTAATAGTCTCCTTATACAAGCGTATGACTAAGAGCTAATAAAGAAAAAAAAGTTCTGAAATGATGCGCTGAAAAATTGTAAGCCTTTGTTAATCCTCTTTACGCGGGCGTTCTTTAATCAGACCGCTGGCTTCGCCGGAATAATCCCGTGGCTGCTGGTCTGGTACTGAGTGCTGGCGACGGCGCTCGTCTAATTGATGCAGAGATTGCTTAAGCTGACGGCTGGTATCTTCCGAAAAGAAATTAATTTCGTCGCGCTGACTGACCGGCTGCTCGACTAACTGCATTTTGGATTGCTGTACATGTTTGGCAATACGGGCGTAATTGTCCTGCAGCTGAGTCATCAATTGGTTGGTGGTTTCCAGATGTTCGGACACATCCTGCCGGTATTGCGAGAGCTGTTTGCGGCTTTCGTCTAGTTCCAGCTGCAGCTTACTTTGGCTAAACTGCTTAATACTAATCAAACGGCTGATTACGGCACCAACCGCCAAGCCAACGACAAACCATACCAGAGACATCGAAAAGTCCATGTTAACTCCTTCAAATGAAAAACTGCGCTTAGTCTACCCTAACTTCTTATGCAAGGTGGTAAGGCATGTTAATATTATGAACCTTAATTCGAGGTTAACCAGCAGAGTTTCAAGTAAAAGCTTATGACACCACTGGAAAAATATCAGCAAGACCTCAAACGTGCTGACTTTCACTATGACGCTGCCCAGGAAGATGCTGTTAAACAGCTGCAGCGCTTGTTTGACGATTACATTAAACGCCCGCAGCATAAACCCAGTTTATGGCAACGGTTAAGCGGTAAAGTGGTATCGCCGCAGCCCTTGCTCGGCTTATACTTCTGGGGTGGTGTGGGGCGCGGGAAAACCTATCTGGTCGATACCTTTTATGAATGTCTGCCTGGCAACCGCAAGCTGCGCGTGCATTTCCACCGTTTTATGCACCGGGTACATGAAGAGTTAAAGCAGCTGAAGAGCGTCAGTGATCCGCTGGAAAAAGTGGCGGATAATTTTAAAGCGCAAACCGACATTATTTGTTTTGATGAGTTTTTTGTCTCCGACATTACCGATGCGATGATTCTGGGCACTCTGATGCAAGCGCTGTTTGCCCGTGGCATCACCTTAGTTGCTACTTCCAACATTGAGCCGGATGGCTTATATCGGAATGGCTTGCAGCGTGCCCGCTTTTTGCCGGCAATCGAATTAATCAAACGCTACACCAAGGTGGTGAATGTCGACAGTGGCATTGATTACCGGCTACGGACGCTGGAGCAAGCGGAGATTTACCACTATCCGCTGGATACACAAGCCGACCAAAATCTGGAGCAATACTTTTTGGCGCTGTCGGTCGAGCCGCGTCAGCACAAGGTCAGCATTGAAGTGGCCAACCGTAAATTACATACGCAAGCCGAAGCCGATGGGATCGTTTGGTTTAGTTTTTATGAGCTGTGTGAAACTGCCCGCAGTCAATACGACTATATGGAGCTGAGTAAGCTATATCATACAGTGTTGTTATCAGGTGTGCAGGCGATGGGCCAGCATAACGACGATGTCGCGCGGCGCTTTATTGCGCTGGTCGACGAGTTTTACGAGCGGCACGTTAAGTTAATCATTTCGGCTGCGGTGCCGCTGGAGCAGCTGTATCAGGGCGGTTTACTCAGTTTTGAGTTCAAACGTTGTATCAGCCGTCTGCAGGAAATGCAGTCACATGACTATCTGGCAAGTGAGCATTTACCCTAAAAAATTTTTCAGCGAAGACTGCTGATTTCTGCAATTGTTTAAGATATAATCCGCGCCCGGCCAACGTTACAGCCTTTATACTGCCGTTAGCCCGGCAGTTTTTGCATTCGAAGGGGTGCGATAACGACACTGTGCATCAGCCCTGCACTTTGTCAGGTGTAACTTTAGTTATTTTGGAATGAGTTTAATGAAAACTTTTACTGCAAAGCCAGAAAGCGTAAAACGCGACTGGTACGTTGTTGATGCAAACGGCAAAACTTTAGGTCGTATCGCAACTGAAATCGCATCACGTTTACGCGGCAAGCACAAGCCGGAATACACGCCGCACGTTGATACCGGTGATTACATCATCGTGATCAATGCTGAAAAAGTGGCTGTTACTGGTAACAAAGCCCAGGCTAAAATGTATTACTCGCATACCGGTTTCCCAGGTGGTATCAAGGAAATCAACTTCGAGAAACTGATCGCCAAAAAACCTGAAATGGTGCTGGAGTCAGCTATCAAAGGTATGTTGCCAAAAGGCCCACTGGGTCGCGCTATGTTCCGTAAGTTAAAAGTTTACGCTGGCGCAGAGCATCAACATGCTGCTCAGCAACCGCAAGTTTTAGATATTTAATCGGAGCATAACATGGCACAGAATCAATACTACGGAACTGGTCGTCGTAAAAGCTCAACGGCCCGTGTCTTCTTAAAAGCTGGTTCAGGTAATATCGTTGTTAACCAACGTGGCCTGAAAGAGTACTTCGGCCGTGAAACTGCCTGCATGGTAGTTAGACAGCCGTTAGAACTGGTTGAGATGGTAGAAAAGTTTGACCTGTACATCACTGTTAAAGGTGGTGGTATTTCTGGTCAGGCTGGCGCTATCCGTCACGGTATTACCCGTGCGCTGATGGAGTTTGACGAGTCACTGCGTCCAGCTCTGCGTAAAGCCGGTTTCGTTACCCGTGATGCTCGTCAGGTTGAACGTAAGAAAGTGGGTCTGCGTAAAGCACGTAAGCGTCCACAGTACTCGAAGCGTTAAGCTGGACAGTATTGCCAAAGGCCCGGTTTTACCGGGCTTTTTTTTGACCTGCAATTTTCGCTTGCGTCATTTTTCCGCGGCACTGTAACGAAAATCAGACTAAGATATTAGGCTTTCGGCTGCCTTAATCCTTGTGCAATGCAAGGCTTTTCATTATGATCGTCAATATTTTTGTAATTATAATAATTGCTGAATTTCAGCCGCTTAATTTTTAATCATTTAAGCGTTTCAATGTGGAGATGAGTGGATGAGCAATGCGCCTGTAGATCATGGTCGCCGTCGCTTCCTAACCATCGCAACCTCTGTTGTGGGGGGCGTTGGTGCCATAGGAGCTGCTGTGCCCTTTATTGCGTCCTGGAATCCGAGTGAAAGGGCCAAGCAAGCCGGTGCTGCTGTTAGTGCAGACATCAGCAAACTCGAAGACGGGCAGTTAATCCGTGTTGAGTGGCGTGGTCGCCCGGTGTGGATTGTAAAACGGACTGAGGAAATGCTGGCCCAGCTGGCTGATACCGAAAACCGGTTACGTGATCCAGGCTCTGAAGAGCCGCAACAACCCGGTTATGCCCAAAATCGTCACCGTTCGATTAAACCGGAAATCTTTGTCGCAGTAGGCATTTGTACCCACCTGGGTTGTTCACCGACTTATCTGCCAAGTGATTTCGCCGCTCAGGTTGAAGGTATCCGCTCTGGTTTCTTCTGTCCGTGTCATGGTTCGCGCTTTGATATGGCCGGCCGGGTATTTCAAAACGTACCGGCACCATCCAACCTGGTCATCCCGCCTTATATGTTTATCGATGATAACACCGTGCTGATCGGTGAAGATGAAGGGGCCGTCTGATGTTTAAAAATCTGATGAGCTGGATTGAGTACCGCTTACCCTTTACGGATAAGATGAATCTGCATGTCATGCAGTATCCGGCACCAAAAAACTTTAACTTCTGGTATTTCTTCGGCTCTTTGGCGATGTTAGTGCTGGTAAACCAAATCGTTACCGGTATTTGGCTGACGATGAGCTATGAGCCTTCAGCTGAGGGCGCTTTTGCCTCTATCGAATACATCATGCGTGATGTCGAATACGGCTGGTTGCTGCGCTATATGCACTCTACCGGTGCTTCTGCCTTCTTTGTTGTTGTATATCTGCATATGCTGCGCGGCATGATGTACGGTTCTTACCAGAAACCACGCGAACTGCTGTGGATTTTCGGTATGCTGATTTTCCTGGTGCTGATGGCTGAAGCCTTTATGGGTTATATGTTGCCTTGGGGGCAGATGTCGTTCTGGGGCGCGCAGGTAATTATCTCGATCTTCGGTGTTATCCCCTTTATCGGTGATGATTTAACACTGTGGATCCGTGGTGACTATGTTATCTCTGGTGCTACCTTAAACCGTTTCTTTGCACTGCACGTTATTGCCCTGCCGCTGGTGCTGGTGATTCTGGTATTCCTGCACATTATGGCGCTGCATGAAGTGGGTTCGAACAATCCGGATGGTATCGACATTAAACGCGATAACGACGGTAGCGTTGAGCTGACTGAGGCCGATAAGAAATTTACCTTCCATCAATATTTCACCCGTGGCGGTAAAAAGGTGATTGTGGATGCCATTCCATTCCACCCGTACTACACAGTAAAAGATTTAGTCGGTGTGGCCGGCTTCCTGTTAGTCTTTGCCTTTGTGATCTTCTTCGTACCTGAGGGCGGCGGTTTCTTCCTTGAGCCACCAAACTTTGAAATTGCTAACCCGATGAAGACCCCAGACCATATTGCGCCGGTTTGGTATTTCACACCGTTCTACGCCATCTTACGGGCAATTCCGGATCCATTATTGGGTGCTATTGCGATGTTTGCTGCGATAATTGCGCTGGCGTTATTACCGTGGATTGACCGTGGCAAGGTGCGTTCTGTGCGTTACCGTTGTGAACTGCACCGCTGGAACCTGGTGATGTTCTGTATCAGTTTCGTTGTATTAGGTGTACTGGGCGTGTTACCAGCAACGCCAACCTATGCGTTACTGTCACAAATCTTCTCATTCACTTACTTCGCGTTCTTCGGTTTGCTGTGGTTATACAGTAAAAATGAGAAAACCAAACCACTGCCAGTGAGGTTAACCTGATGATGAAAAAGTTACTTTCAGCTGTTGCATTGTTAGCGTCGTCGCTGGCAATGGCAGCCGGCCCGAGCATTCCACTGGACAAGGCGCCGATTGATCTCCACGACAAGGCGTCACTGCAAAATGGTGCCAAACTGTTCCAGAACTACTGTCTGGGCTGTCACCAAATGCAGTATCAGCGTTACTCGCGTACCTTTAGAGATTTAGGTATTCCAGAAGATATTGGTATGGAAAACCTGATGTTTACCGGTGAAAAAGTCGGTGATCATATCACCAACTCGATGCCTGCCGATTACGCGGCCAATTCCTTTGGTGTTTTACCTCCGGATTTGACCAACGTAGCCCGGGTGCGTGGTGCAGACTGGTTATATACTTACTTACGGACCTTCTATGTTGATGATAGCCGGCCTTTTGGCGTCAACAATAAAGTATTCCCATTAGTCGGTATGCCACACGTATTGCAAGAGTTACAAGGTGTACCTTATCAGGCTTATGAAACCCGCCTGGTAGATGGTGAGTCCAAAGAAGTTTATGTCGGTATCCGTACCGATGGTTCAGGTGAATTAAGCCCGGAAGAATATGACCGTGCGGTAGCCGATCTGGTAAACTATATGGTCTATACCGGTGAGCCAAGCAAGCTGGAATCGCATTCACTGGGGATCAAGGTATTGATCTTCCTGTTAATCTTCTTCGTGCTGGCGTACCTGCTGAAGAAAGAATATTGGAAAGATGTTCATTAATCAGCTGATTTAAAATAAGTTATTTTTCGGGGGCCCTAGTGCCCCCTTTGCCGTTTTAACTGAACCGGAGGAATAGATGGCGATCATTGCCAATAAACGCCCTGTGATGACATTATTTTCTGCTGTTGATGATATGTTCAGCCATCAGGTCCGCATTGTGTTAGCGGAGAAAGGCGTCACGGTTGATATTCTTCAGGTAACACCGGACAACGTGCCGGAAGATCTCTATGAAGTAAACCCATACGGCAGTTTGCCGACGCTGTTGGATCGTGAGCTGGCGCTGTATCAAGCCGATATTATTATGGAGTATCTGGACGAGCGCTTTCCGCATCCACCTTTAATGCCGGTATATCCGGTTGCCCGTGGCCAGGCTCGCTTAATGATGTACCGCATCAAGCATGACTGGTACAGCCTGGCAGAGAAAATTCTACAGGGTGACGACGAAGCGGCGATTGCCCGCCAGGAGTTAAAAGAAGGCCTATTGTCGATTGCGCCACTGTTCAGCGAAGCGCCTTTCTTTATGAGTGAGGAATTTGGTTTAGTCGACTGCTATATGGCTGCTCTGCTGTGGCGCTTGCCGTTACTGGGCATAGAGCTAAACGGTACTGGCAGCAAACAGCTAAAGGCCTATATGAACCGGATTTTTGAGCGTGATGCCTTTCAAGCATCGTTGACTGATGCTGAGCGCGAAATCCGTAAGGGGATCCCGCTCTGATGCAAAAGATGACAGCCAACCGCCCTTATTTGTTACGGGCCTTTTATGACTGGATAGTCGATAACAAATGCACACCCTATCTGGTGGTTGATGCAACCTATCCGGCGGTAAAGGTACCGCAGCAATTTGTCCAGAATGGCCAGATTGTGCTGAATATTTTGCCTTCCGCTATTGGCAATTTGCAGTTGGGGAATGATTTAGTCACCTTTAATGCCCGTTTTGGGGGGCAACCTTTTGCACTGTCTATTCCGGTAAAAGCAGTACTGGCAATCTACGCCCGTGAAAACGGCGCCGGTACCGTCTTTACGTTGGAAGAAGACGAAGAGGATGATCAGGATTTTGTGTCTGATGCGGCGCCGGAAGACTTACCACCCGAGCCACCTAAGCCCGGACGTGGCAGCCACCTCAAAGTAGTGAAATAACACGCCCTAGGTGAACAGTAAAGCCGGTAGCACCGGCTTTACTGACTCAGTTTTTCTGTGCTAATTGCCAGAAGTGCTGAATTAATGGCTCCTGTGTGCGTTTGCTCAACATACAGATACCCAGATCAAAAGGCTGGTACTGATATCCCGCATCGAGCACTCTGACCCGCTCTCGCACCGGACTGTGTTGTAACACCGGATCCGGTACTATGGTTACACCACTACCCAGAGCAACCATTGACACCAGCGCTTCATGGCCATCGACCTTCGCCACCACCGCCGGGCGAATTCCTTTTTGTTTTAACCAGTCATCAAAGCGACTACGCGCCGGGCCATGCTCCGGCAAGATCATCGGGATGTCGTCCCAGTTAATCGGTTGCTGTGCCAGTAAATCATTAACCCGGCACGGGATCACCGGTGCAATTAGATGTACCGCCAGGCTGGCAATACTCTGGAAGTACATATTGGCTGGCAATTGCTCTGGCCGGGCGGCAATGGCGACGTCAGCCTCATCATGCCTGATACGGTCAATCGCCAGGGAAGCATCACCGGTAGTGAGCTGGATTTCCGCTTTCGGACATTGTAGCCGGAATTTATCGAGTAAGGCCGGCAAATGGCTGTAGCTGGCGGTAACAGTACAGTAAATCCGCAGCGTACCCGCCAGCTCACTGCTGGCCAGCTGTAGGTCCAGTTGCAACTGATGCCATTCATCCAGCCACAGCCTTACAAAGCGTTGAAAGCGGCTGCCTGCCGTGGTCAGTTTCACCGTTCGGTTATCGCGTTCAAATAGGCTGCTGCCGAGCTCTTCTTCCAGCCGTTGGATCACCCGGGTTAGGGTGGAAGGGCTAACAAACATCTGCTCGCTGGTACGGGCATAATTCAGGCTGCTGGCCAGATGTAAAAACAATTGTGCGCTACGGATATCCATCTTTATTGCAGAATATGAAATACAGTATTGAAAATATATCACTTCACGCAATAAAAGTCGCGTTATAGACTGCTTTCATCAAAGCAGCGCATCCCTGATGAAAAACCCGCTGCTCCTGTTGGCAACAGCCACAGCACGAATGTTGGAACTGACGATGAGCAATTACTTTAATACCTTAAATTTACGCCAGCAGTTACGCCAGTTAGGCCAGTGCCGCTTTATGGACAAAGCTGAGTTTGCTAACGGCTGCAGCTTTATCAAAGATTGGAATATTGTGATCGTCGGTTGTGGCGCGCAGGGCCTGAATCAGGGCTTGAATATGCGCGACTCAGGGTTAAACATCAGCTATGCGCTGCGTGATGAAGCCATCGCCGAAAAGCGGGCTTCGTACCAGAAAGCCAGTAGCAATGGCTTTACTGTCGGCACTTATCAGCAGTTAATTCCGGGTGCCGATCTGGTATTAAACCTGACCCCGGATAAGCAGCATAGCAGCGTAGTGGATGCCATTATGCCGCTGATGAAGCAGGGCGCGACCCTGGCTTACTCGCACGGCTTTAACATTGTCGAAGAGGGTAAGCAGATCCGGCCTGATATTACGGTGATAATGGTGGCCCCTAAGTGTCCTGGCACCGAAGTACGGGAAGAATATAAGCGTGGCTTCGGCGTACCGACCTTAATAGCAGTGCATCCGGAGAACGATCCTAAAGGTCAGGGGCTGGAAATTGCCAAAGCCTACGCTTCAGCGACAGGTGGTGATCGGGCCGGGGTATTGGAGTCGTCCTTTGTTGCCGAAGTAAAATCCGATTTGATGGGCGAGCAGACCATTCTGTGTGGCATGCTGCAAACCGGCGCGATTCTGGCCTTTGACAAGATGGTTGCCGATGGGATGGAAGCCGGTTATGCCGCCAAACTGATTCAGTATGGCTGGGAAACCGTAACCGAAGCCTTAAAGCACGGCGGCATCACCAATATGATGGACCGGCTGAGCAATCCGGCCAAGATTAAAGCCTATGATCTGGCAGAAGAGTTAAAAGGCACCTTACGTCCGCTGTTTGAAAAACATATGGACGACATTATCAGCGGCGAATTCTCCCGTACTATGATGGCAGATTGGGCTAATGATGATAAAAACCTGCTGACCTGGCGTGAGCAAACCCGTGACTCGGGCTTTGAACAGGCGCCGGTATCCAGCGAGCAGATCAGCGAACAGGAATACTTTGACCGTGGCATCCTGTTGGTGGCGATGGTAAAAGCCGGAGTCGAGCTGGCCTTTGAAACCATGGTCGATGCCGGCATTATCGAAGAGTCGGCTTACTATGAGTCGCTGCACGAAACGCCACTGATTGCCAATACCATCGCCCGTAAGCGTTTGTATGAAATGAACGTGGTGATTTCGGATACGGCGGAGTACGGTAACTACCTGTTTGCTCATGCCGCCGTACCTTTACTGCGCGATAAGGTAAATAGTTTAAGCAGTGAATATATCGGTAAGGGCTTAAGCAGCAGTCAGAATGGTGTCGATAACCTGAAGCTGATTGCCGTCAATGAAGCCATCCGCCAGCATCCGGTGGAAGTGGTAGGTAAAAAATTACGCGGCTATATGACAGCAATGAAACGCATTGTTGAGGCAAATTAAGCCAGCGCGCAAAGAATGATGTGGTTACAGGTCGTCAGGCCAGACACAGTGTGCCGCCTGACACCTGACCAATAATGATGTTATACGTGGACCTTGGTTGTTTTGCCCCGCTTGTCGGGGCTTTTTTTTGGGTGTAAGGTCAGGGATATCGGGTTAGAAGAGGAAAGGGTTCAAGATGAAAACCATAGCGCTGGTCGCGCATGATGGCAAAAAGGCCGCTTTACTGGATTGGATCGACCGGCACCGGCAGTTTTTTGCGGATAAGAAGCTGGTAGCAACCGGCACCACCGGCAAACTGATTAGTGAGCGCTTACAACAGCAGGTGCAGTGCCTGGCCAGTGGTCCGCTCGGCGGAGACCAGCAAATCGGCGCTTTAATTGCCGAGCAACAAATCGACTGGCTGATCTTTTTCTGGGATCCGCTGTCATCGCAGCCGCACGACCCGGATGTTAAGGCGTTAATCCGGCTGGCCGTGGTCTGGAATATTCCGGTGGCCTGTAATATCGCCACCGCAGACTTTATTATCCATTCCAGTTTGTACCAGCAGGACTACCAGCGCCAGATACCGGATTTTAAAGCCCATAACGACAGGTTTAGGGGGTAGGGCGTCAACCCGCCCTCGGCAGCTTACAGGTTTTAATGCCAAGCAGAGTATAAGCTGGGCAGAAATTAAATAACCCGGTCAGCAGCGGGATCGCGCCCAGCCAACCCCACCAGCCAATCATCCCGGTGGCAGCTGCCGCAATCAACACCACACCAACAATAATGCGTAAGACTTTATCAATACCGCCAACATTCGCTTGCATATCTAGCTCCAATTTAGACTTATCTTATTTAAGGTAGCTGTAATTCACCGCTTGGGCCAGGTAAATCAGCAGAAAAGTTGCGACAGCGCAAAGTTTCTTATTGAGAATTGTTCTTGTTTATGTTTAGATGTGCGCAATCGTTATTACCTACTGCGGAGCTGTGATGAAACTGAATAAAATGCTGTTATTGGTTGCCGCTAGCCTGGCATCCTGTGCCCTACATACCAGTGCTGCTTTTGCGGCTGAAGTGAATGTTTACTCTGCCCGACAGGAAGAGTTAATCAAGCCGTTGCTGGACAAATTTACTGCCGAAACCGGGATCAAGGTTAATTTAATCACCGGTAATGCCGATGAACTGATCACCCGCATCAGCAGCGAGGGCCGCAACAGCCCGGCCGATGTGCTGTTAACCACCGATGTCGGCCGTTTAGCCCGCGCCAAGCAGCAAGGCGTATTGCAGGCCGTATCTTCTGACACCTTACAGCAACAGATCCCGGCTAATCTGCGTGATCCGGCTGGCGTCTGGTATGGCCTGACCGTGCGCGCCCGGCCTATTATGTATGTTGAAGGTAAGGTTGATCCTAAGCAGTTATCAACCATGGCAGATCTGGCTGATCCGAAGTGGAAAGGCAAGATTTGTGTGCGTTCATCCAATAATGTCTATAACCAGTCACATGTTGCCTCGTTAATCGCCCATGATGGCGCAGCAGCGGCAGAAGCCTGGGCAAAGGGTCTGGTTGCCAATTTTGCCCAGCCACCACGTGGTGGCGACCGCGATCAGATTAAAGCGGCGGCAGCCGGGGTGTGTGATATCGCCTTAGCAAATACTTACTACCTGGCTGGTATGCTGGCTGACCCGGCTGAACAGGCCGCAGCGTCTAAAGTCAAAGTGTTCTGGCCGGATCAGCAGGGTAACGGCGCGCATATCAATATTTCCGGTGCTGGTGTGGCGACTTTTGCGCCAAACAAGCAGAATGCGGTAAAATTGCTGGAATATATGGTACAGCCGGCAGCGCAACACTGGTATGCTGAAGCGAACCATGAATATCCAATCCGCGCTGATGTGAAAATCAGCACGCTTCTCGAAGGTTTTGGCACCTTTAAAGCAGACAATTTAGAGCTGGAGCAGTTAGGTGAACTCAATGCCGAGGCAATCCGCGTTATGGATCGTGCTGGCTGGCGGTAACGCTGAGCCGCAGCAGCAAGGGGGATTTACCCCTTGCTGAAATCGTTATTGTTTGATCGTTGGCGCTGGGCAGTGTTACTGCCCGCTCTGCTATTAGCCCTACCTGTTATTATCATTCTCGCCAGTTGGCTGGAGCCGCAAACCGAGATTTGGCGGCATTTACGACAAACGGTGCTGGCCGATTATGTGCTTAATTCTTTGCTGCTGGCCGGTGGTACCGGTCTGGGTGCACTGTTCATTGGTACCGGCAGCGCCTGGCTGATTAGTCAGTATCAATTTATTGGCCGCCGCTACCTGCAATGGCTGTTGCTGCTGCCACTGGCGATGCCGGCCTATATTATTGCTTACACCTATACCGGGATGCTGGATTTTGCCGGCCCGGTACAAAGTCAACTCCGTTCCTGGTTTGGCTGGTCGTACGGTGATTACTGGTTTCCGGAAATACGCTCACTCGGCGGCGCTATTCTGATGCTGGCACTGGTACTTTATCCCTATGTTTATATGCTGGCGCGCAACGCCTTTGCTGAACAATCGGCGTCTTTACTGGAAGCCAGCCGTACGCTTGGTATGACACCGCGGCAGCATTTCTGGAGGGTGGCTTTGCCGCTGGCCCGGCCGGCCATTTTAACCGGCATGGCGCTGGCAATGATGGAAGCCTTTGCCGACTATGGCACAGTGCAGTATTTTGGCGTACCGACCTTTACCACCGGTATTTTCCGCACCTGGTTTGGTATGGGTAGTGCCCAGGCGGCAGCGCAACTGGCGGCGCTGCTGACCAGCTTCGTGTTATTTTTACTGTTACTGGAGAAATGGTCGAGGCGTAAGGTTCGTTATTACTATCAGGGGCAAAAACATAGCGCTGCTGCGTTGAGAACAGTCGGGCCGCTGCGTCAGCTTGGCTTACTGCTGTTATGTTTACTGCCAGTATTACTGGGCTTTATTTTGCCCGCCTGGCGTTTATTAAGCTGGGCACTGGCTAACTGGCAACGCACCCTGAATGACAGCTTCTGGCAGTTGGTATGGAATAGCTTTTCGCTGGCAGCACTGGCGGCAGTGCTATCGGTAGTGTTGGCATTACTCTTTGCGTACGCTAAACGTTTACGTCGCGATCCGGTCGTTCGCTTACCGGTACAACTGGCGGCGCTGGGTTATGCCGTACCAGGTACCGTTATCGCCATTGGTGTGATGATTCCACTGGCCTGGTTCGACCGTAATGTCGATTTACTGGCGGAGCAGTGGTTTGGCGTGCGCACCGGTTTACTGCTCTCCGGTACCCTGTTGGCGTTGTTACTGGCTTACAGCGTGCGGTTTTTAGCCGTATCACTGCACGGCATTGAAGCCGGACTGGAACGGATTAAACCGAATATGGATAATGCGGCACGCTCGATGGGGCTGAGTCCGTTACAGGTACTGCGCCGGGTGCATGTGCCGTTACTTAGCGGCAGTGTGCTAACCGCGCTGTTGCTGGTGTTTGTCGATGTGTTAAAAGAGTTACCGGCGACCCTGATTTTGCGCCCGTTTAATTTTAATACGCTGGCGGTGCGGGCTCATGAGCTGGCGTCGGATGAACGTCTGGCAGATGCGGCGTTACCGGCACTGGCCATCGTACTGGTCGGTTTATTGCCGGTGATTTTACTGGCGCGCTCCACCGAGCGTCGGATGCGAGGAACAGATTAATGTTGGCATTAGAGCAGTTGGCCATCGCTTATGGCCCGCATACCGTGGTGAAAGATATTACTCTGTCGCTGGCTGAGGGGCAGATTGGTTGTTTAGTCGGGCCCTCAGGCTGCGGTAAAACCACCATTTTACGGGCGATTGCCGGTTTTGAAGCGCCGCAAAATGGTCAAATCCGTTTGCAAGGGCAAGCGGTCAGTACCGCTTTACAGCAGCAAGCGCCCGAGCAGCGCAAAGTCGGCATGGTGTTTCAGGATTTTGCGTTGTTTCCGCATTTAACGGTGGCTGACAATATCAGCTTTGGATTACAGCAGCATAGCAAGGCGCAAAAAGCCGCCAAGGTAAAGCAGTTACTACAACTGGTTGGCTTACCTGATCTGGGGCAACGCTATATTCATCAGTTATCCGGTGGCCAGCAACAACGGGTAGCACTGGCGCGGGCGCTGGCACCAGAGCCAAAGGTATTGCTACTGGATGAACCCTTCTCCAGTTTAGATGCCGAGTTTCGGGAAGTGCTGGCGCGGGATATCCGCAAGATTTTAAAACAACTGCAAATCACCGCGGTGCTGGTGACCCATGATCAGTTTGAGGCCTTTGCCATGGCTGATATGATTGGCGTGATGCAACATGGTCAGCTACAGCAATGGGCGACGCCTTATGAGCTGTATCACCGCCCGGCCAGTCGTTTTGTCGCTGATTTTGTTGGTCGCGGCGTGATGTTACCCGGCGTGATGCTGGATGAGCAGCAGGTAGAAACCTGTCTGGGGATTTTCCGCCAACGCTACCTGCCAGATGTGCGAACCGGTGACCAGGTCGATGTGCTGATCCGGCCGGATGATATTGTGCATGATGATGAAAGCCAGATTCAGGCAACCGTTGTTGATAAAGCCTTTCGTGGCTCACATATCCTGTATACGCTGGCGTTGAGTGGCGGCGAGTTGGTGTATTGTCTGGCGTTAAGCCATCATAACCATGCCATTGGCGAGCAAATTGGCATCCGGCTGGAGCTGGATCACCTGGTGCTGTTTCCGCGCACCCTCGGCGCGGTCAGTGGTTTAAACTGAAAAAAAGGTGCGCTAAGCCAAGCCGCACCGCCAGGAAGAAAAATTATCTCAGCATCGAAGTTGCAGCTGAGGGTTAGTTCAGAAAAGCTGCGATCTTGGCACTCACCGCCTGAATATTAAAGACGCCGTCCAGATGCCCATAGTCACCGGGGATCTCAGCATATTGCACCTGTGCCGCCTGTGGCATCGCAGCGGCACTGTGCTGCGACATCGTCGGTAGCAGCAACTGGTCGCCGCTGGCTGGCAGGAACAGCGTTTTCGCTTTAACCTGTTGCAGCGCTTGTTGCCAGTTATCACCCATACCAGCACGATACAATTGCGAGGCGCGTACCAGATACAGAATATGGTTGGCATCCTGCAGTTTGCTGCGCTCCGCCGCCTGCGTCATCAGCTGCTGCCAGGCTGAAAAGGGAGCACGGATATCCTGATGTGGCGCTGCATCACTGGCTGGTGCTGGATAGCGCTGATTAAAAGCTGTGGGATAGAGCGCATCCTGAGTAATATAGGCGACCGCCGTGGTTAACCCCTGCCGTGGTTGGCCATGCTCATAGTAGTTCCCGTCACGCCAGGCCGGATCCTGCTTAATAGGATAGGCCCAGCGCTCTAAGCGCACTGCGGCCCAGGCATCCAGATAGGCACTGCCAATCACCGGGATCAGCCGTTCAACCCGCTCCGGATAACGAACCGCCCATTCAATCGCCTGAAAGGAGCCCATCGAGGCGCCAATAACTGCGTGTAATTTCTGGATCCCCAGGCTGTCTAGCAGCTGGCGCTGTACTTCGACAAAATCGGCAATAGTCACCACCGGGAAACTCAGCCCCCAGGGTTTGCCCGTGGCGGGGTTAATGGTTGCCGGGCCAGTGGTAATCACATTGGGATCAAACACATTGGCGTTAACGAGGGTATCGACGCTGATTACATAAAACTTATTAGTATCAATCGCTTTACCCGGGCCAATAATGGCATCCCAATAACCGGCTACCGCATCTTCCGGCTGATATTTGCCGGCAGCATGGGAGGTACCCGAGAAAAAGTGGGTAATTAGGATGGCGTTCGATTTGTCAGCATTCAGCGTGCCGTAAGCCTCCCAGCCAACCCGTACCGGGCTGATCGTTTTGCCTGACTGGGTGGTAAAGTCGGCGATTTCAAAGGCTTGCTTTTGAACCAGCAGTGTTTCGCCATAGCTTAACAGCGGACTTAATAGCAGGAACAGCGCGGCCAGAACGCGGCACAGTGCAGTCATCAATTTACTCCATTAAAACCATTGAAATAACAGAATCGCCAGCGCAACGCCGAGTAGGGGCATCAGCACGCTGACTACCGCCACCGGCCAGTAGGCGTTTTGGTGACTCTCGCCACAGATAGCACGGATAGTGGTCACGACATAACCGTTATGCGGCAGGGAATCCAGCGCACCAGATGAAATCGCCACCACCCGGTGTAATTGCTCGGCATCGACACCTCGATCCAGGTAGGTCGGAGCAATTTCCGGCAGTGCGATAACCTGGCCACCAGAGGCAGAGCCCGTCAGGCCGGCAATGGCGCTAACCGCAACGGCGGCACCAATTAACTCCGGGCCGGGCAGATGCGTCATATAATCTACCACCTGACTAAAGGCCGGAGTCAGTTTAGCTACGCCACCAAAGCCGACCACGGCGGCGGTATTACCGATGGCCAGTAGCGCACCCAGTACCCCTTCGTTGGTGGCGGCCGCCGGGTTATGCAAAAAGCGGAAGTTCAGCAAATACAGGCTAACGACGCCGCCCGCCAGTGCAATAATCAGCGCGGCTTGTTGTAAACTGTCATGCAGCAGAAAAGACGTAACCAAAACCACTAACAGTGGGATCAAGCCAGTCAGCCAGTGCGGCAACGGTTTATCACTTAATTCCGGATCGGTCGGACGGGCGATAAAATGTTCGCCCCTGGCAACGGCGCTTTTAATCATCCACATCAAGGCGTAGTAGCCACCGACTGCCATAAAAGCCGCTACCACTAAACTGACTTCCCAGCCGGCGTAGGGTGTAGTGCCTAAATAGGGGATAGGGATCCAGTTTTGGATCTCCGGTGATCCGGCCGAGGTCATGGTAAAGGTAACTGAGCCAAGCGCCAGTGCCGCCGGAATAAAGCGTCGTGGCAGATTGGCGCCTTTAAATAAGCTGACTGCCATCGGGTAGGCCGAAAATGCCACCACAAATAAGCTGACGCCACCATAGGTCAACACTGCACAGGCCAACACAATGGCCAGTACTGCCCGGGTGTGCCCCAATCGTTTGACAATCGCCAGTGCCACCGCATCGGCAGCGCCAGTATGTTCCATCAGTTTGCCGAACAAGGAACCAAGCAGAAACATTAAGAACCAGGCCGCAACAAAGCCGGAAAAGCCTGCCATATAGCCATGCACGAAATCTACCTTGTCGGCGACTTGCCAGAACGGGATACCATTGGTTAGCGCCACCAACAAGGCACAGAGCGGGGCGGTGATAAATAAATTGAAACCGCGCATGGTCAGCACGATCAGCAAACCCAGGCCCAGTAGTAAACCGAATAAACTTAACATCGGATAATCCTTGTTCTTGTTTTTTTCTAGTCTGATACAGTCTGGCGGGGACAGCCATAGTACTAAGGTACAGGTTAATAATTCCGCAATCGCGGCTACTCTATGAACATAACAAAACCGGAACTGATGTTTCGGCAACTAAAAACCAGACAGCAACACATCGACCCAACAGGAGGGCCTGGTATGGCCAACAACAATAAGACGAAAAATCGCGCCGCTTATGCAAGCAATCTTAAACCCAGTATGCTGGCTCTGGCTGTCAGTAGCTGTTTAGCCTTCCCGGTACTGGCTCAGGACACGGCCAACACCGATGACGAAGCGGTGAAACTAGAGCGGATTGAAGTCACTGCCCGCCGTACCGTGGAAAACCTTCAAACCGTGCCGGTCGCAGTGACCTCTCTGGGGGAAGAGCAACTGGCACAACGCGGGATCGATAATATTACGTCGGTGCAGCAATATTCACCAAACACCACCTTACAAGTATCGCGCGGTACCAACAGCACCCTGACCGCTTATATCCGTGGTATTGGTCAGCAGGACCCTCTGTGGGGCTTTGAACCTGGCGTTGGTATTTATATTGATGACGTGTATCTGGCGCGGCCACAAGGCGCGGCGCTGGATGTGTATGACGTAGAGCGGGTTGAAGTATTACGTGGCCCGCAGGGTACACTGTATGGCCGTAATACCATTGGTGGTGCGGTGAAATATGTGACCAAGCCACTGACCGGCGACCGGCAGTTAGCGGTACGTGGTACCTTGGGCAGTTATAAACAACATGATTTACGCGTATCAGGTCAAACAGGTCTAACAGATACTTTATTTATCAGTGGTGCCTTTGCGTCTTTTAATCGCGATGGTTTTGGTAAGTTTATTAATACCGGTGACCACAACTACAACAAAGATCTGCACTCTGGTCGTCTTAGTCTGCAATGGAATCTGGCTGACAATTTCCGCTTAAATCTGTCTACCGACAAGACGGTGGACAACTCTAACCCGCGAGGTGGTTTCCGTCTGTTCCCAAGCGCACTGGCGCCAACAGACACCCGGCCAACCAGCGTATATGATGCAAACATCAGTATGCCGGTCGAGAATAAAGTAGAGACCAAAGGCCATGCATTAACCCTGACCTGGGATGTTAGCGATAACTGGACTATTAAATCTATTACTGCCAAGCGCGAAGGTGTAACGGATACCAATATCGATTTTGACTCAACTTCTTTCCCAACCCTGGATATTCCGGCTTTTTATGAAGACGAGCAAACCTCGCAAGAGTTACAGTTCCTGTATACGGGGGAACGTTTGAAAGTTGCCAGCGGCCTTTACTATTATAGCGGCGAGGCTTGTGGTGCCTTTGGTCAGGTGGTTTACGGTTTATCCACTACTGAAAACGGTGGCTGTGTTGATACTGACAGCACCGCGTTCTATTCACAGGGTTCGTACCAGCTGGACGAAAAGTGGTCGCTGACTCTGGGTGGCCGTTACACCAAAGATGATAAAGATGCTTCTGTTTATCGCTATGTGTATAGCGGTTATAAATTCCCGCGGCAAACCGGCGGCACCCGCATTGGCGTGCAAACCGATTTTACTGACAGCGCCAGTTTCAGTCACTTCTCGCCACGTGCGGGGGTTGAGTACCAATACAGCCGCGATCTGATGTTATATGGTAGCTACACCAACGGCTTTAAGTCAGGCGGCTTCGATATGCGGGCAAATCAGGCAGTAAACCCTGATGCTAACAAGCCGTATACTGAAGAAACGGTAGATACCTTTGAGTTTGGTATGAAGAGCGAATGGCTGGATCAACGTTTACGTTTAAATGCCGCGGTCTTTATGTCGAAGTATGATGATATGCAGGTTACGGTGCAGCGTTCTGTCGAACTCAATGGCGCAGTCACAGTAGCATCTCAGGTATTAAACGCCGCTAACGCCGATATTAATGGTGCTGAAATCGAAGCGACCTTTGCTGCAACCCGCGATCTAAACTTAAGCCTGATCCTGGGCTATGTTGATGCCAAGTTTAACGAAGTGGAATTCTTCGATCCTAACCAACAACAGGTCATCGATGTCTCTAATCTGTGGTCTTTTGCCAATACGCCGGATCTGACAGCTACGCTGGCCGCTACCTATAGTATTGCCATCAGCAGCGGTGAGCTTGTCTTTACCGGTAATATGGCACATCGCGGCGCAACGCAAATCTTTGAAATCCCGTCGTTGTTAGATTACGGTAGTTATACCCTGTTTAACGCAGGTGTTACCTGGTACTCCAATGATGGCCACTGGGATATCTCGTTCCAGGGCAAAAACCTGGGCAACAAAGAAGCGCGTATTGCCGGCTATAACTTTGCCGGACCGGTGTTGGATAACTCCGTACTGGGTTTCTATATTGACCCACGGACCTTTAGCCTGAGTGTCGGTTACCGCTTTTAACTAAAAAAACCTTGCCGGGGCGTCAGCCCCGGTTCATTATTGGGTAAAACTCCCAACACGAATTTTATGATTGCCATTATCGCTGATGATCACCCGCTGTTCCGCGTTGCCCTATCACAGGCTTGTGCTGCGATTCTGGGTAGCGATGCCTTATTATTACAAGCGCAAACCATGCAACAAGTTTGGCCGCTGTTACGCCAACACCCTGATACTCATCTGATTTTCCTTGATTTAAAAATGCCTGGCTCTGAAGGCTTTACCGGTTTGACGGCACTGCGCACCGAATATCCGGATGTGCCGGTGGTTATGGTCTCAGCGGAAGAAGATCCGGTAATTATTAAGCAAGCACTAACACTGGGTGCTGGCGCTTATATTCCAAAATCGGCACCCTTGGATGTGTTGTCCGAGGCGATTAATGCGGTATTAAATGGCGATAGTTGGATCCCAGCCGAGTTATCTGATGATGTAAAAAATGCCCGGCCGCTGATCGATAACGACTTTGCGCAGCGTTTGGAGCAACTCACCCCACAACAATTCCGGGTGCTAAAGATGATCGCTGATGGTTTGCTAAACAAACAAATTGCGTACGAGATGCAGGTGCAGGAAACCACGATCAAGCAGCATGTGTCGGCAATTTTACGCAAACTCAACGTCAATAACCGTACTTTAGCCGGTATTATGTTCGATAAACTGCGCCTGCCGGAGCAGGGGTAGCCTACGACCGTTAGACTTAAGTCTAATTTTCTGTTTTTGTGCTGGGCAGTTGCCCGGGCTGTGCCTAAAATGGCAACTTTTTTCAGCCCGGAGCCCAGAATATGCAGTTAGAGCGGATCAGACTTACCTCCCTTCACGATAAAATTATGTCAGCCGAGCAAGCGGCGGAATTAATTAGCGACGGTATGACCGTTGGTATGAGCGGGTTTACCCGTGCCGGTGAAGCTAAAGCGGTACCGGCGGCATTAGCAGCGAGAGCATTGCGCTCGCCATTAAAGATCTCGCTGATGACCGGGGCCTCGCTGGGCAACGATTTAGATAAAAAGCTGACAGAAGCAGGCGTACTGGCACGACGGATGCCATTTCAGGTCGATAATACCCTGCGCAAAGCCATTAACAATGGTCAGGTGATGTTTATTGACCAGCATTTATCCGAAACGGTGGAGCAACTGCGTAATCATCAATTACGTCTGCCGGATCTGGCGGTTATTGAAGCCGTTGCGATCACTGAGCAGGGCCATATTGTGCCGACGACCTCGGTCGGTAATTCAGCCAGTTTCGCGATCTTTGCCAAACAGATTATTGTTGAAATCAATACCTCGCATAATGCCAATCTGGAAGGGCTGCACGATATTTATATTCCAAGCTATCGGCCAAGCCGCACGCCACTGCCATTAGTTAAAGTGAATGACCGGATTGGCAGCACTGCTATCCCCATCGATCCGGCAAAAATTGTCGGGATTGTCTTTACGCAACAGACTGACTCTCCGTCAACAGTGACGCCGCCAGATGCAGAAACGGCGGCAATCGCCTCACATTTGGTCGCTTTTTTTGAGCAGGAAGTTGCAGCCGGGCGATTGGCTCCGAATCTGGGGCCGTTGCAGGCTGGGATTGGTAATATTGCCAATGCAGTAATGTGCGGCTTATTAAATTCGTCGTTTGAAAACCTGCAGATGTACTCAGAAGTGTTACAGGATTCCACCTTCGATTTACTGGATGCCGGTAAGCTGCAATTTGCCTCTGGCAGTTCTATTACGCTGTCTGAGCGGCGTAATAAAGATGTGTTTTCGAACTTAGAGCGCTACAAAGATAAGTTAGTGTTAAGGCCGCAGGAAATTTCCAACCACCCGGAGTTAGTGCGTCGCTTGGGGATTATTGCGATTAACACCGCGCTGGAGTTTGATATCTATGGCAATGTGAACTCGACTCACGTTTGTGGCACCAAAATGATGAACGGCATTGGTGGTTCCGGCGACTTTGCCCGCAATGCGCATTTGGCTATCTTCGTTACCAAAGCCACCGCTAAAAATGGTGCTATTTCGTCAGTTGTGCCTTTTGTTAGTCATGTTGATCATACCGAGCATGATGTGGATATTTTGGTGACTGAACATGGCCTGGCAGATTTACGTGGTTTAGCGCCACGGGAGCGGGCCAGAGTCGTTATCGAACATTGTGCCGATCCTATGTATAAAGCGGCGCTGCAAGATTATTTTGACCGCGCCTGTGCCAAAGGCGGCCATACACCGCATTTGTTAGCAGAAGCATTATCCTGGCATCAGAAATTAGACGAGCAGGGCACCATGCTGGCGTGATAAGCGCGCCGACTTTTAAACGCTGGTCTGAATCAGGCCAGCGCTAACGGCAGCTTTACGTACGTCAATCCGGTTAGAGGTTGGTATGCGGATGCTGCCGCCATTGCTCAGTAATATCTACCAGCTGGCCTTGATCTAACAGCAAAATCCGCTCGGCGGCCGCTATCGTTTGCGGACGATGCGCAATAATAATCCGCGTCATTTTCAGCTGCTGCACTGCCTGATTCACATACTGCTCTAGTTGCACATCCAAATGGCTGGTTGCTTCGTCCAAAAACAGAATTTTTGGTTGCCGATACAAAGCCCGTGCCAGCAAAATCCGCTGCTTCTGGCCGCCGGAGAGTGAACTGCCCATATCACCCACCAGGCTGTTATAGCCCATTGGCATCGCAAGTATATCCTGATGGATCCCCGCCAGCTGCGCGGCGGCGTAAACCTGTTCCAGCTGACATTCAGGGTCAAAAAAGCTGATATTCTCGGCTAAAGTGCCCGACATCAATTGGTCATCCTGCATGACGGCGGCGATTTGGCTGCGGTAATGGCGTAGGCCAAGCTGTTTGATTTCGATGCCATCGACCTCAATTTTACCGCTTTCAGCACTGAGTAAACCCAGTAACAGCTTCAGCAGGGTGGTTTTGCCGGTACCAGAGGGGCCGATAATGGCGATATTTTCTCCCGCTCTAACTTCCAGATTTAGGTCATTAAACAGCAGAGGTTCATTGCTGGCATAGCGAAACTGCAGATCTTTTACGCTAAGGTTACCGCTGATAGCCCGGATCTCTACTAATTGACCAGTATCTTCCTTTTCCGTTAAGGCGATATCCGCCAACCGCTCCAGATGTAACTTAGTCATCTTTATTTGTACCACCAGACCAATTAAGCTGCTCATTCTGCCGGTAAACTGGCTTTTGTAAGCCATAAAAGCAAATAACATTCCGACAGTCATTGCGCTCGCCATCACCTCTTGGGCCGCCAGATAGACAATCAGGATCCCTTCAATGCCAAACAGAAACTGATTCGCCACCCCTGCGCCAATGCCCCATTGCGCCAGGCGGTAGCCTTTATTCACTGATTCGGCATGACGGTTCTGCCATAAATTTAAACGTTGCGTTTCCTGACCAAAGAGTTTTAGCGCCTGATAGCCACGGATTGACTCCATAAATACGCTTTGTTCTTTTGCCCCGGCAACGATGCTCTCCTCGGTTAGCTGGCGCATCGGCCAGAAGAAAGCCCAGCGCAGCAGGGCGTACAGGATGACTACCAATACCACGACTAAACTTAGCTGTGGGCTATAGAGGTACATCATGGCAAAGACGATGACCACCATAATGCCATCAAGCAAACCTTCGACCAGACTTGTGGTCAGCAGCGATTGTACCGCAGACAAAGAGCCAAACCGTGAGGTAATATCGCCCATATGGCGTTTTTCAAAGAAAGCGGCAGGTAGATGTAACAGGTGGCGAAATAAATTGGTGATCATCTGCATACTCAGCATGGTGCCCAGGTGCAATGCGATCCAACTGCGTAGTACTCCCACCACGATTTGAATTAACATCAACAGCCCAAAGCCCAGTGCCAGCACAACCAGTAAAGGTTGGTCATGACTGACTAACACCTCATCCACAACCAGTTGGGTGTAATAAGGCGACGCCAGTGCGAAGATTTGCAGAATCAGTGACAGGACAAAAAGCTTAATCAGTGCAGGCACTATGCCTTTGGCTTTATTCCAGAATGCGGTCAGCGGAAGCTGAACCCGCTCATCAACTTTCTTAAATTCGCTGGTAGGCGTCAATTCCAATGCGACACCGGTAAAGGCTTTATCGACTTCGGCCAGGCTAACCTTGCGTTCACCGATTGCCGGGTCAAGAATCGTAATACCGTTGCGATGCACTTTAGTCAGCACCACAAAATGATTCATTTCCGAGTGTAAAATACAGGGCTTTTGCAGCTTAGCTAATTCATCGACCTCGAGTTTTAACGCCCGACTCGCCAACGCCAACTGATTCGCTAATATCATCAGCTGCTGCAAATTGGCACCTTTTAGCGAAACGCTATAGCGGCTGCGCAGCGTAGTCAGATCCAGCTGATGGCCATAATGATTGGCAATCATCGCAACACAGGCCAGCCCGCATTCTGCGGCTTCGGATTGGAGTTGAGTTTTCATCCTGAGGTATCCCCAGAAAT
>NZ_LCWL01000046.1:0-1880 GCF_001441695.1 Alishewanella sp. WH16-1
TTGCTTTAGCCCTTGCTGATAGTCGTTTCTGCGAATAGGGATCTTCGATTCATTACATAGCAATATTCCGAGGAAGTTTAGAGCAAGTACCCGTCGGTTTTTTATCGTGTTGGCCTGATATCGTAAATGCACACCCGCTATTTCACCTGCGGCCCCCATCAGGTAGTGGAACCAATTTGCCAGTGCCGCCAATAGCAGTAATATATCCAAACGAGATTTGGATTTGGTACCGTGCAAGTCGCTTCCTAAACCATAACGTGGGCTTTTTTGGTCTCGGAAGCTTTCTTCAATTTGCATTCGGCTACTGTAGCATTTGGCGATTTTACTCGCATAGTCATGGCACTCAGGTAGCGATGACACCAATAACCAGGGCTCTTTGTAAGACTTATTTTTGTCTCGCTTCAACAGCTTATAGCCTTTACCGACCAGAATGGCGCGGGTTTCATACTGCTGCGACTGAGTCAGCACGATTTCGCCTAAGTCTTTGGGGGTAGCGCGAGCTTTTTTATAAAGCGCATTGACGGTCATAAGTTCAGATTGCTCTGCCAGTTTAAGCTTCACGTTACCTCTGACTCTGGCGACATAATGCCAGCCTAATTTGCGTACCTGTTTAAGCCAGGGCACTTTGAAGCCTGCATCTGTAACGATAACGGGCTTGCAGTCTTTGGGTAACATCGCCTTGAGTTGTTTTAAAAAGGCTCGGTGTAAATGTGGGCAAGTATAATCTTCTGCCGCTGCCACTTTTTGTAATAGCGTCAATGCTCTGCCATCAGTTGCCATACTGGCTCGCAGTATAAAGTGCCGTTTCGCGGTATCGGCGTTGCTCCAGTCAACCAAAATGAGCGGCTGAGATTTACTGCTCACGATAGACCGAGTCATGGCCGCATAGATAAGAGGCAGTTCCCGCTGCAGATTTGAATTGCTCAGTAATCTATCTGCGCGCTTGATACTGACTTTGTCAGAAGAGCCTGGCATAGCACGCCCAATGGCGGTCACAGTACAACGCGCGTCTTTAGCTAGCGCAGTAACCGCGTCTAACAGGACAGAAAATCGCGCTTTATGCATGGTTTGGGGGGTGACAAATCCGAGGAAATCGGCGAGCATTCTTTTCACATTCATGGCTGTTAATGACATGGTTTAGTTTTGGCGAACGATCAGATCAGGAACGGCCATGAATGTTCCCTAATCACCTAACTTTTTATTTTAGATACAGAATTTCTGGGGATACCTCAGGTAACTATGTCTAAGAGAATATAAACTTCTTTCACCATATTGTGAATTCTTAAGTTCAATCATTTCTAATGCCGCATCAAAGTGTCTGTTCATCTCCCTTGAGGTTGTTCCATCTGAAAGCCGAAAAAGTCTGTCGTTACCTGTTCGGTTTTGGAAACGTTCCGACAAACGATTAAGCACTTTGACTATTGCTGCCTTACAAACGATCTCACGTGTGCCAGTGTACTTAGTGGTTTTGCCTTTTCTTACTGTGACATAAAAGCGCATTTGTGTTTCATCCCGTTCAGGGTGAAGGTCTGCCCATGTTAGGTTATCCATCTCTGATCCAGGGCGCATACCGGTTAGGATCGCGAAATCCATATAATCAACAAGTAGCTCTCGTAGCTGGCGCGTTTTTTCCTTGCGACTTTCTTTCCCCATTTGAATAACTTGTTCTCTAACTCGCGCATATTCATCAATGGAAAATGCAGCGCGTCTTGAGCCACTAGCACCTTTGTTTTCTAATGTTGGCACTTGGGAAACCAACATGTATTTTCGTCTAACTGCAAAATCAAACACCATTTGTAGTGCTGAGTTATGATTTTGCACAGTGGATTTAGCGGGTATTCTGCCAAGCTGTTTCACTTGTTCGGCGTCAACTATCTTGG
>NZ_LCWL01000059.1:0-24178 GCF_001441695.1 Alishewanella sp. WH16-1
GAGACAGAGTCTTTTGAAAATTGGGCAAGACTATTTAATTTTTCAAATGGAAAAATAAAGCCAAAAGTTATGTGTATTGGGAATAATTTCCAGCATGACTTTGAAAGTGAATATGAAAAGTATCGTCCTTATTTGGAGAGGTTAGATAACCTCTTTGACGTTATAATGCCACGCGACACATACTCAACTGATAATTTAAAAACTATTCTCAAGAAAAAAGATAAGATTCTTCAAGGCCTAGATCCTGCTTTTTTGTTAAAAAAACCCGATGTGCTTGAACATAAAGCTACCTCGAATAACAGCTTCGCATATTTTTTT
This sequence comes from Alishewanella sp. WH16-1, assembly GCF_001441695.1. Lineage (NCBI taxonomy): Bacteria > Pseudomonadati > Pseudomonadota > Gammaproteobacteria > Alteromonadales > Alteromonadaceae > Alishewanella > Alishewanella sp. WH16-1. Next base: position 319 of record NZ_LCWL01000059.1, read on the forward strand.
AGTAGGTCAAGCTTACCTGATATTCAAAAGATTGTTGAAGCTTTAGAAAAAAAAAGCGGGCTTAAAGGCATAGAGCTATCAGACTGGTTAAAATTAGATCCTGATAATGCAGAAAAAGTATTTAGTAATTGTATAAATATAATAACAAACTCAGCATTTGTTCTGACAGACCTCTACCATCTATCTATTAACACACTGCGACTAAACATACCTGTTATCTGCTTTGGAAATGAAACAACTGAGCAGACAGGTACAATAGGTGATTTCAAGAAAAAAGTTTTATTTGATATGCTAGCAATGAACCATCTCTATGTGGAACTCCCGTCTGATCCGACGAGAGCCTTCGAAATTATTAACAATAAGCTATACGATATAGCTAACGATCCTAAGCTAACTTTAGAGATTAATTATGAAAAAATTGAAAGGCTAATTGATGACTTTTCCGCTACAATATTAGAGCAAATATCAAGTAGTACTTAGTTTTTTTTATTTATTCTTCTTGCTACAAAACAAACTACGCCCTTAGTGATGATTTTAAAAAAAATAAAAGAAACTATAAGATAATAACGGGGCGAATTCAGCATTGAAAACAGATGTTTAGCTGATTTTTTATATTGACCGTGCCAATAAGTCTGCTTGGCTAGCTCTAGTTTATGTCGTAATGCAGAATCTTTGGTAGGACCAAGTAGAATTGGTTTGACGAGTTGACGATTAGAAATATCGTTCAGTATTTCTAATCCACCTTCGAGATTACGTATATAACTAGCAGATACATTATCAGTACCACGGCCAAGTTGAACTAAGTTTCTTTTCAGGAATACCACATGCTCAGTATTTCCTACTGCGCGCTGGGTCAAGTGAGCATCTTCTGACCCAATAACATTTAGATCAGGATCGATACCACCAATGCTATTGTAATAGTCACGGCTAATAACAAAGGCTGAAATCATTAAAGGTTGCTGTACCATAAGCGTTTTATAAAACAATTTAGCATCTAATATCTTAAAATTTTCAGCATCATTGATTGTTGATTTAGCAAAAAATCCTTCCCGGTTAAGAATTTTTAGCCTAGGCTCATTTTCCCCCTCAACTTGGTAATCTCCAAAACACAATTTGGCACCCGTACTTTCTAGTGCTATTTTGCATTCCATCAGATACTCTGGTTGCCACAGATCGTCACTGTCGCAAAATGCGATCCATGGTGAAGATGCTTTTTTTGCGCCAAAATAACGAGCAATCAGTGGCCCTTGGTTTTCTTGCCACGAGTATTTCAGACGGTCGTCATTTAACTCATCAACCATGGCTTTGGAATTATCATTCCCGCCGTCGTCAATAATAATGATTTCAAATCTTTGGTATGTTTGATTAAGGATACATAATAGCGTTTTTTCTAGACTTTCCGCCCTGTTGTAGGTTGGAATAATTACGGAAAATAAAGATTCCGGCATCTTATCGCCTCATAAGGTATGTATTGCTAAAGATATGCAAAGCATACGTCAATGGTTTAATGTCTATTTTTAAGGGTAACAACACTGAACTGAATCCGAAAAATGCTCGAGGCTAAGCTTATGAACAACATCAACTCTTGCTTGATTTGATATCCTTTCACGCAACACTCTATCATGGAGAAGTTTACTAATCTGCTTTGCCATCGCCTCTGGCGCTCTTGGTTCACAAAGAACTCCGTTTTCTCCATCAATGATGGCCTCGGGTATACCATTCACATTAGTAGAGACGATTGGCAATCCAAATGCCATAGCTTCAAGGACAGATATCGGAAAGGCTTCTACATGTGAAGCGCATACGTATATATCTAACTCATTTAGGTAGTCACGAACATTATTTACCTGACCATGAAAGGTAAAGAACGCAGTTAGACTAAGTTCTGCGATTTTTTGCCTTAACAGCGGCTCCCGCGTTTCACCAAATACATCACCACCAATAATATGAAAATGGACATTAGGATGTTGCAATACAACTAAGCTTGCAGCCTCGATAAAATCCAAATGACCCTTTCGCTCTTGCAAATTGGCTACAATACCTATGTTGGTTTTATGAGCGGGTAATACACCAATTTTCGGTTCAAACTTTTTATATTTTTCCGTATCTACACCATTATGAATAGTTTGATGAGTCGCAGAAACTAGTATGGAATCGACTCTTGGCTTAACCGCATCCGCCAATTCCTGACTGCAGTAAATAAAGTGAATTGCTTTGGGTTTACGACGGAAAATCCACCGTAAAGCCGGGGTTTCTATTGGAAAATGTACATGCGCAATAATCGGTACTGCCAGTTTATTTGCAGCCCAAATCAAAGTCCGGATGACGAATAAATCACCACAGTGTATTAATTTAATTTGGTTTTCTTTTAAATAGTTATACCAATTCAAATGATTCTGTAAGGTTTTAACAGGCTTTTTAATATCAGGCTGATAAATCGCTAAGGGTTGCACAACAGCGCCTAGCTGCTGAGCCGCATCCAATAATGGGCCCGACTCCGGCGCAACTAAATAAGGCTTATACTCTGCAGGCAAGCCTTTTATTACATCCAGCGTAACACGTTCGGCACCACCAATTTTAGCCACATTATGTACATATAAAATATGTCGGTTTGCCGATGCAGCCAAATCCTTTGTTGTCATTCACATCTCCCTGCAGCAATGCTGTCAAATAACGCTGATGCGCGACCGGTATGTTGTTGCCAGGTATAATTTTCAAGCACATGCTGTCGGCATTGCGTCGCCGAAAAGCGCTCGGCACTTCGTATTGTTAATAGCTCGGCGACGGCAGTAGCAATAGCTTGAGCTGAGGTGCAATCAGCAATTAAACCGGTAGTGCCTACCAACATAGTTTCACGGGTACCACCGGAATCACCGGCAATCACTGGCTTGCCTGCAGCTTGGGCTTCAACCAGTACCATACCAAAACCTTCAATGTCATTTCCCTCGGTACGATTAGGCAAAATAAATAAATCACATTGCTGGTAACATTGGATCAGTTCGGCATCGGTAATTTCAGCTTTAAACTGCACATAAGGCTCAACCTGATACTGTTGTACCAATTGCTTCAGTGCGGCTAATTCCTCGCCATTACCCACTATCACATATAAAAACTGCGGATACTTTGCCACAATCTGCGGCAACGCCATTATCATGCGATCATGACCTTTACGCTTTTGTAAGCGTCCAACCGTTAAACAAACAATTCGCTGTTGCCATCCTTGCCGTTGTCGAAAAGCGTCGTCGACTGGTGCAGGTATAAACCGCTGTTCATCTACCCCCGGATGTAACACGGCAATTTGATCCACTGGTATCTGCCAGTGTTCAGTTAACAGGTTTTTGGTATTGTTACTATTACAAATCAGTTTAGTTGAGCCTTTCAGTACCTGTCGCACCATAAAAGCCAATTCTCGGCTGGAACGTGCCACTTCAATATCTTCGCCATGCACATAGCAGATTAGCGGTTTACGAAGTAATTTCGATAGCATTAATCCGGTAAACCCCTCATGAATAGTCCGTCCACAATGAATTTGACTGAGGTTTGCCGGTTTATGTTTAAGTGCCAGGTAAAGCATCCTGCCATAAAAACCTAAACCCGTTATGCTTTTCAGCCCCCAGCTTTTGGAGGTCATTGGTTGACGGATAATAGGTTGCGGATAAGCCTGATCAATCTGCTGTTGCTCAGGGTCTTGATTATCATGGGTAAGGATCGTTACAGAACCTGGGCTAAGCCGTCGGTATAATTCAAAAAACCATCTGCCGCTGCCACCATGTTTAGGTGGAAATATCTCGCTTAGCAGTAAAATGCTCATCCTTAAGTCTCCTGAGACCTATTGGCCATCTGATAATAGCGCTGGTAGTGCTGACTCATTACCTCGACACTAAAGGTTTGTTGAAAAATTTGCTGACGTTGCAACTTGCTCTGAGAGGCAGAATCTTTAATAAGCCAGCGTTGGATAATAGCGGCAAGAGCCTGCGAGTTTGTTAGTGCAAAAACTTCACCCAACTCAGGGCGATGGATCACTTCGGGATTTCCACCCACACCAGACACCAGGCAAGGGATCCCCAAACTCATTGCTTCCAGTAAAGTCATAGAGGTGCCTTCGCTCAGTGAGGGCAGTAAAAATAACGCCATGAGTGCCATATAATCGGTAGGCGGGCTTTTAAAACCAGCAAAGATCACTTTATTTTTTAACCCTAAGTTGTCCGCCAGTTGTTCAAGGTTATCCCGCTCTGGCCCATCGCCAACGATAAGTAGTACTAAGTCAGGAAATTCTGTGGTTAATTGCGCAAAGGCATTGATTAATAAAGTCTGATTTTTAATCGGATCCAATCTTGCCACTGTGCCAATAACCCGTTGCTCAGGTTGAATGCCCAGCTCTTGCCTGGCTTTTTCTGTGCCATCTTTTGCGCTAACTAAAGGCTCGATGCCGTTATATACCACGTCAATTTTATCTGCTGGTATAAATTCATACTGCACCAGAGCAGCGGCAGTTGCTTTAGAGATTGCCGTAATTTTATACGTTGTTGCCGCCATCAATTTATTCAGCAACCAAGCTTTATAACGGTGCCGGTCGGGATAAAAACGGCCATGCTCTGTAAAAATCACTCTGGCTTTAGTACCTAAAGCAGCAAACCAACCATACACCCAGGGCGTGTATTGATGACAGTGCACGATATCAATTCGATGAGACTTAATCAGTTTACGAATGCCTTTGATTAACGCCCAATCAAAACCCGGCTGTCGCGACAGGATATCAATAGCAACACCTTGTTGTTGCATTGTCAGCCCTATTGCGCCGACGCCCCCTTCAATACAACAAATACGATGTTCAACTGCAGTTTTGTCGATACCGCGAATCAGCTGATTAATAACCTGTTCGGTGCCACCAATACCCATATCGTAGGTAATATGTAGTACCCTTTTCATCGCACCTGTCCTTGTTGGTTGCTTCCTGTAACCATATAGTGTTGCCACCAGGCTTCAAATACCAGCATGCTCCAAAGCTCTTGGGTGTAACGGTGATCACCGTTTTGATGTCGTAGCCAAAGCTGCTGCACCTTGCTTTGTACAAAGATTTCGGCCAGCCCCGGTGATTTTGCCAATAGTAAGCTGTCGCCAATGGGTTTAAGTTCACGACTTAACCATTCGGCCAAAGGTACTGAGAAGCCCATTTTTTTTCGATATAAAATATCATGCGGCAAGATGCCTTTTTGGCTTTGCTTTAGCAGGTACTTTTTCTCACGGCCATGCAGCTTTAAGCTTGAAGGCACTTTGGCGGCAAACTCAACTAAACGGTAATCCAATAAGGGGGCTCTGGCCTCCAGCGAGTTAGCCATCGTCATGCGATCAACTTTTACCAGAATATCGCCGGGTAAATAGGTTTTAAAATCGGTATACAGTACCTGGCTTAAATGATCGTCCGTATCTGCAGCCTGATACGCCTTAGTGGTTACATCGGCCGAATCGTAACCCGCCAATTCACAGGCAAATTCCGGCCGGATTAATTCTGCCCATAACAAGGGGTTAAAAAAGCTGTTGGTTAAAAAGAAGCCCTGCTCTGGTGTTAATGCTAAGGTACGCAATAAGCTGTGAGCTTTGCGTGCGGGTGTGCCAGGTAATTTCGCCGCCAACGCAGCCAGCGGGGGAGCAACTTTGCGTAATACAGGTGGTAAACACTGTCGTAGTTGCTGCTCGGTTTGATCAACGACATACTTACTGTAACCGGCAAAGTTTTCATCTCCGCCATCACCAGCCAATGCGACCGTTACCTTTTTGCGGGCTAGCTCAGCGACATAATAAGTCGGAACAAAAGAAGGATCGGCAAAAGGTTCATCGAAATATCGGCTGATTTGCAAAAAGCTGTCCGTTACATTGGCTCGTACGGTAAATTCATGATGCTCGGTGCCAAATTGTCTGGCGATCTGACTGGCGTATTGCACCTCATCAAATTTTTTGGAGTCAAAACCTATGGCACAGGTAGTAACCGGCTGAGAACTTTGTTTGGCCATACTGGCCACCACTGCACTGGAATCGACGCCGCCACTTAAGAATGCTCCCAGTGGTACATCACTGATCATGCGGATCCTGACCGCATCATCCAGAAGTTCGCGTAATTGATGCGATAATTCTTCTTCGGAGGCGGCGCTGCTGTTGGCAAACGTCAAATCCCAGTAACAGTGCTCAGTTACCTGACCTTGCTGCCACTCAAGGTAATGGCCTGGTTTGAGCTTGCGGGCATGTTTAAAAATACTTTTAGGATCAGGAATATACTGATAAAAGAAATAATCCTGTATCGCTTGAAAATCTAAATCACGTTTAAAAAACGGTAATGGCAGCAGGGCTTTTAACTCAGAGCCAAAGGCAAACAGATCTCCCTGCTGATAGATATAGACCGGTTTTTTACCCAGTCGGTCGCGGGCTAAAAACAGTTTTTGCTGCCGGGTATCCCAGATAGCAATAGCAAACATGCCATTTAGTCGCTCTAAGCAGGCTGCACCTTGCCGTTGATAAAGTCTTAACAGCACTTCGCTATCAGTGTGTGTGCTAAACTTTTCTCCGGTAGCCAGTAACTCAGCTTTTAATTTCAGAAAATTATAAATCTCACCATTAAACACCATTACATAGCGGCCACAAGGTGAATGCATCGGCTGCGTACCCGCCTCCGACAGATCCAGAATACTGAGTCGACGATGTACCAGCATAATTTGGTTGTCATACCAATGACTACCCGCATCCGGGCCTCGATGAAAAATAGCTTGTCCCATGGCTGCAGCCAATTGTTCAGCCTGCGGTTCTGGCTCACCAAAGCGTATATAACCGGCTAATCCACACATCTTAATCTTCCTTTGTAATCAACCGACGCCGTGCCCCTACAGGCAGCTGTTGTGGCTTGTCCCTACTCGCGCTAAGTTCCGGTTTGCTGCCACGCAATTTTTGTAAATACAACACATTACCGGCAACAGATAAATATAAAATCAGCCAGTATAAAATTTCTGCCCGGGCGCGGTCGATAAAGGTTCCGGTCACCAAAAAAGATACCAGGGCGCATTCAAGCATCACTACTTTAAAGTATTTTTCAGACTCATTATTTTTTATCAGATATTGCTTCGTCAGGTAACTAAAGCGCAATACCGATGCAAGCATGGTGAGATACAACGCTAAACCATGCCAACTGAACTCACCTAATACCTGAAACCACATTGAATGCGGTACTTTGGTCTGCTCTAAATAAACTACACTCAGCGCTTGAAAACCACCGATGCCCATCCCTAGTTTATGGTCATCCAGCATATCAAAGGTGGTAAACCAGTAATCTATGCGGCCACGACCATCGCCACCACGTTGTCCACTCTCATCTGCTTGCAAAGTTTGCATACGTTGCCAAAAGGTATCATCGGTAAGTGAATAAGCACCGGCTAAACCGGCAAGAATGATAAAAATGGCAGTTGCGCGCTGCCCTGATTTTTGGAAACGCGAGAACAACATAAAGCAGATAAAAGCACCACAACCGGCTGTAGCACCCAAGAAAGCGCCTCTACTATTAACCAGCACCAGAGTATTGACTACAAAAGCACTACATATTGCGATAACCAAACGTACTTTCCAGGTGCCCTGCCAGGCGTAATAGAGCATCACAACCAGCGAAGGGACAACGACTGCAGCAAACAAATTAGCGTCACCGCCGGTATCAATCATCCCGATGCCCTCTACCCGACCATTAGAGCTACGACCAAAGCTACGCACGATATACCCCATATAGGTACAACCAAGCATATATACCCACAGGCTCAGATCCAGATGTTTTTCACTATGCAGTAGTTTGTAGGCCACCATAAAGATAATAGTGGATTTAAAAAACTCAAAACTAAACATATTGTGAATTAACGGATCAACTGCCCATAATGCTGTTACAAAGTGCAGCAGTAAAAATAACCACCACCACTTTAATACCGGTAATTCGGTCCAGGGTGCTTGTGCGGTTAATCTGCGATAGTTAAACAGCAACGCCAGAATCATCACCACCGCGGTAATAAAGGAATAACGTAACGCTGGTACCTGCGAATACCACCACTGATTTTCAGGGTTAATCAGATAGACCATTTGATACAGCATAAAAGCTGAGGCGCTATGATATAAAAAAGTACCAAGCAAGCCGGCGATATAGACTAAGATAAAAAAGATGACGAACTTAGACATGGCTTATCTCTATCCTGTTAATTAAGCGTTTCAGGTCTAAGCAACAGCACGTAATCTGTATCATAAATGCTCTCTGTCCGGTCATAGTGGAATATAACCCCGGATTCGACTCCCCAGAAACGTCGCTACGCCTAAAGGCAATCTTTGCCATATCGTTTCAGCCAACTGCCTTAACTTATTGTCGCTAGCAGTATTACTTGTTGGTTGACACTGTCCGGACAGCTTATGACACTGCCAATCCAGCAAATAAGGCCGGGCTCCCCACTGCTGTTTAAAGCGAAAGGTACCCTCGCCCAGTGAAGAACGGCCCATATCAAACTCGGTAACGCCATGATCCGCTAAATAAGCCTGGATTTCCCAATACATCAACATATTGGGTGCAAGATGATTAAATTGTGCCAGGGTAGAAGCCCAAGGGATCCAGGCGCGGTGCTGAAAATAGAATACCAAGGCAGCACCGACGGCCTGCTCGCCACAGTAAATCAGCGCCACAAAAAATTGCTGTTCGCCATTAATACGGCTAACTAACTGCTCAAACCAAGGCAGACTATGTGCCGGCGATCCTAAACGATGCATGTTGGTGCAATAAATCTGATAAAAATCTTTTAGCGCACTAAGTTCGGTAGCTCGTTGAAAAACCAAGCCATTTTTTGCAGCCTTTTTTATCTGGCTGCGTAATTTCGGTTTATAACTGGCCAGTAACGTATTGGCATCAGTTGGTAAGGTAACGATCATTCGAACTTTTGCAGTGCTTAAGGCAACTGCTGCAGAGGCTGACGGTGTCAATGTATCCGGAACCGCAAGGGGCTCGTCTTCGAATGGCTGTTGAGCACTGGTCCGGATTTCAACCTGTTGCACGCCTAACTCGGCCATTAACGTTTTAAGCGCTTGCTCAATCGCGTTGGTAACCTCTGGCATTAATGATAACGGAGCACAATAATCAGCGAAGGCGACAGCGACAACTTTTGCTTTGGCAAAAGGCGGTCGAATTACAGTTAATGGTAAATAGCCAACCAGCCGCTGTTGCTCCTCTACAATGACACGATAAACTTTATGGTTATAAGCGCTTTCACAAGCATCTAGCCAACAGTTTAGATGGTAAAGGCTCCCTAATGGATGCTGTAGCACAAAATTGTCCAGCGCCTGCTTTAGCTCTTTATCAGCTTCGGATACTACTCTGACCGAAAAGTTATTTTTCATATGGCGCTTCCTTTGCGGACTCCGTTCGTAGGCGGGGCTGCAGCAGCAAATGTTGGAACTGATGCTTTATATAACGAACAAACCTTTCTAACCTGAATCGCAGCAATGGCCGCTGAAAGGAAACACCCATCAGCTGTTTTTGTTTTTGCGCAAGCTGTTGCTTATAACGCGCTTCGCCACCCATAAAATCATAATAACTAAAGCCAAGCTCTTGATACCGCGCTATAGCCAGATAATGACACAATAATCCGGGTTTTAGCTGCTTACTAGTTTCAGGTTTGGCGACACCCAAATAAAAATACACCTTGTTGTTGTAGATAAAATTATAAATGCTTGCTACGGTCTCTCCGGCAACCTGTAACTCGAGAACCTCAATGTTTTCTGCTGCGGATAACAATAGGTTTTTATGAAACTTTAGAAATTTCGCGTTAACAAAGCCGCTTTGTTGAGGGCCATCGCCCCAGCGTGCGATATGCCAGTTTGCCATCTTGTGAAAACTGGCGAGCGCGGCTTCTGGGCTCGCCATCCTGACCAGTTTTACCTCGCCTTTTTGCTGATATAGCTTTAAACAACGCGTGATTTGATAACGGGTATTTGCCGAAAGTGTCGCTGCGTATTGCACTTGAGATTGAGATAATGCGCAAAGATCCACTCCATAGGTTGCGGTTGACCAATGCTGATAAACCGGTAAGGCCAACAGTTGTTGAAAAAGCGAAAATTGCTGTTGCTCAATTCCAGCTAAGGTTAATTCTTGCCAGGAAAAATGTTCGTTAAGGTAATCTATGCAGGCAGCTTCCAGTTGTAACTTATCGTATTGACGATGCGTTAAAAACCCGTTGTACTCAATAAATATTTGATCACAATCTGGTTTACCGGTTTGGTGTAACCGCAATGTTTTGCTAAATAGCATGCCATGACGACGTTCGGTATGTTCCACCACAATACCAATTGCCACTAATTGTTGTTGATGCCAGACTCGCAGAACTACTGCTTGGGGTACAAAGGTTTTAAGCCAGTTTCCTACCCAAACCCAAGATAAAAAAAACGCACAATCAGATTGTTGTTCAAGCGATATCCATTGCTGTTGGATATCACTTGGTGACTGTAGTTGAAAACTTTCAATTCGATAGTCAGCAGTAGCGTTCAACATCTTTTTTGCTCTATATTTCAATTGCTGACAATGGTGATTAATTTCCAGTTGGTGCATTTTTGTTCTGAATCAGCGTTCTGATTTGATGCGGAGAGGTTGCTTGCCCTCCTAATTCGTGAAAGAAAAAATCAAAAAAACGTTTAAAACTGTCCAGAAATGCCATTAACTCTTTGTTTGTTCTAACATAACTGGTATTGCCGGGTTCAATGCTAGAACTGTGAAAACTCCATGTAAAAGTCCTGACTCCCTGCTTTAGCAGGAATTTCGTAAGCTTAACATGCTCTGCAAAGGTAAAACCTTCGGGCGATAGCATTAATCGGTCAACAATACCTGTTCTGGCAAAAATACCTGGTAATCGGCAACGTTCATATTTTTGGGCAAAGCGAAAAGCGTTATGGGCTAAGGGAGGACATAAGCTTACGTAAGCGCCAGTTAAAGGTATTTCTAGCAGGTTGTTGCCAAAAGTAAACGGCTTTGGTGCAAAGGCGTGGTAGTCCGGGCCTCCATCCTTGCTGTGATCAAAAGGCGGACAAACCGATAAATCAATTAAATAACCGAGTTTCTCCAAAATGATCTGCGTATTCGAACCGAAACCATAACGCCCCGCTTTATAAATTCTTGGCTGTTCGCCAAAATGCTTTGTTATCGTTTGCGTTAACTCATACAACTTTGCTTTTTCGACTTCATAATCGAGATTTCCCGGGTACATATTGGCAAACGATAATTGTTCTGAGAAAGGCGGATTGACCCAAGGATGTAACTGAGCACCGATCTCACACTGCCCGCTTCTGTGTAACTCTCTAAGTACAACATTATTGGCCAGATCATTTGCAACCGGATAGTCCATAACATAGCAGGGAACGATGCCATATTGCTGAAAAATCGATTGTACTGACTCCAAAAAATGTAGATGCGTAACGGACACTTGCTCACGAGAAGGGAATTTCTGCCAGTCAAAAGCTTCTTCAGTATCGATAACAACCTGAAGTAAAGGAGGAAAATGCGCTAAATTGTCTATCAGATCCACATTTGTAAACATCGGCAATCCATGCACCTGCGCTTTTAGCATTCTGTTAGCATTCTTGTTATTATCATGCTTGATTTTTGGCCGGCGAGCAATATGATGCTGGAAGAATGATCTTATACATTTTAATTCGTCTAAACTGTTAGTCTGCCGCCCGGTAGAAAAGCCTCACCGGCTGTTTTGAGCAATGGAGAATGTTCGCATGAAAAAAACCTATCTGCCTGCTGCAATTGCACTGAGTATAATATTAAGCGGTTGTGGCGGAAAATCAGCCGAGGAGCACTTCGCTTCAGCTACCGAATTCGCGCAACAACAACGTTTTAATGAAGCGGTTATAGAACTCAAGTCAGCCGTTGCTGCCGCACCGGATAATGGCGATTACCGGGTATTGCTGGGACGCATTTACATGCAAACAGGCGACTACATCTCCGCCGAAAAAGAACTTCTGCGAGCCATCGCCAACGGAATTGCCTTACCTGAGATTGCACAGGAGCTTATCCAAACTCGTTTCCGCTCTGAAAATTACAAGCAACTGCTGGAACCTATGGAAGGTGAAGATACTCTGTCTGACTCCTTACTACGTTATTTAAGTTTCTATCGGGCCCTCACTGAGATTGAGATGGGAACGGGTGAAAATGCTCTACCGAGCTTCGATAAGCTGGTTGATGCACCTGAGCCGGACTTACAACAGTTTGCGAAAGCGATGCTTCATATCAGAAATAATGCAGCCGCAGAGGCATTAACCACTTTGGAAGCTATCGATGCAAACAGTAATACCGCAGCGGAAAATTTGCTGTTCCGGGCACAATTGCAATCTTCACTCGGCAAAGAAGACGCAGCGCTGGTGCTTTACTATGACTATTTAAAACTGGTCCCTTCCGCACTTCGCAGCAGACTTAGTGTTGCGCAATTGGAACTGAAAAATCAGGAATTAGATAAAGCCAGGGCGCAACTCGAGCAAATCATGCGTTTTGCACCAGAACATGGCTTAACAAATTACCTGAGTGCTATCGTTGCTTACGAACAAAAAGACCTCAACAAAGCTAAAGAATATATTGACCGTGCTATTGCAAACCGCTTCAGCACCACTGCAAGCCGAATTTTAGCGGGGATTATTTATAACCAGTTGGGGTTAAATAGTCAGGCGCTGGCGCATTTGGCCACTGTGCAATCACAACTTGGTGTGTATCCGCCGGCACAGCGACTTTATACTGCATTACAACTGCAGGCCGGCGAGTTAACCAGCGCAGCGGGCTCGTTAAGTACTACTAATCTTACAGCTGACGATGTTAACCTTGCCGCTGCAACTGCATTCCAATTATTACGTGCAGGTGAAACTAACCTTGCCAATGACATTCTGCGACAAATGGAGGATGCCGGATTAGCTCAGGATAGCCGGGCATTAACAGCAATGGGACAACTTAAGCTTGGCATCCCTGAACAAATGACAGCGGGGATCAGGGATCTTGAACAAGCGTTACTGATAGATCCGGCCCGGCATGACGCGCGTCTGACACTTGCTGCCAGTTATATTCGCCAACAACAATATGATAAGGCGTCAGCGCTGGCTGATGAATGGTTAAAACAACCTGAAACCGCAAATACCGGTTATAACCTTAAAGCCTTAACTGCGATGCTGTCAGCCAATTTTGCCGAGGCAGAGAAGTTCCTTAATGAAGCAGAGCAGGCGGACGCAAAAAATGCGTTCACTCAGTATTTGTTGGCTGCCGTGGCGCAACAACAAGAACAACCCGACCAAGCAATAGCCTTATTGCAAAAAGCGGTGAATTTGCAGCCTGACTATGTCCCAGCATACCTTGGTTTATACGGTATTAATAAATCGCTGAACAAAGAAACGTCACCCATTATTGCTCAGATCCAGGCAGCGCAACAAAAAGCACCGGATAATCAAGGCCTACTGGGCTTGTTACTTACTATCTATCAACAGGAACAACAGTTTGATGCCATAGTTGCTTTGTTGGAACCAAAACTTAGCGATAACACGGGTTTTCCGATTACAGGTTATCCGGTGCTGGCAAACGCCTATGTCAATCAACAAAAACTACCACAGGCACTTGCAGTTACAGAGCGTTGGTTTAAACAGGATGAGCGAAATCAACAAGCCGCTCTGGCATATGCGAATATTCTTGCGTTGAATAAGCGAATGAAAGAGGCCTTAGCTGTTGTTGATAATTTGCGGAAACGGTTACCAAACGACACCAACATTAAATTAGTGCAACTAGCCTTACTTAATGACTCTGAAGACTATCCAGCAGCTCTTGCTGTTCTGGAACAGTTACCAAAAGAGATTAGCAGCCAACCCCAAATGCTATTCCATAAAGGCAGAATGCAGCTGCTGGCAGGTCAACTAGCCCCTGGATTAAAAACACTGCAAGATTCCTACAATGCCGTTCCAGACTCTTTAACTGCTATTGCCATCGCAGAAGCTTATGCAAAAGATGTCTCATATCGACGTGCCGTGCGCTTTCTTGAAGAACACCTGGAAAAATACGGTAAAACGGATACTCGGCTCTATAGTTTTTATGGCAGTTTATTAATTCAGGATGACCTTGAAAAAGCAAGACAGATATATCAAGAGATTTATGAAAGTGATCCTGAAAACCCATTGATATTAAATAATTATGCCTGGGTACTGGCCGCGACGGGCGCGGCGAAAGAAGCGCAACCTTTTGTCGAGAAAGCGTTAAAAACACTTCCACAACACCCTGATATTCTCGATACTTACGGTAAGATTTTAAAGCTTCAAGGAATGCACAAAGAAGCTATTGCTCAATTTGAAAAGTCCTTGTCGATAAGGCCAAGCCATACTGAAGTACTGCTTAACTATGCCGACTCACTGATTCAAAACGGAGATAAAGCAAAAGCACGAGATGTGCTCGGTAAAGTTAAAGCTGAGACAGCGGAACATCAACAGCGACAACAACAACTCACAGCTGCGCTATGATTACGTATCTAATTTGTAAACTGACAGCCTCGGCTGTCAGTTTTTTTTACAAAAAATCAATCCAACTGAGAACAAAAAAATAAAATCAATTAAAAACAACTACTTAAAAACAATTAAAAGTTGGCACAATTCAAGCATATACTTTGAAGGCATATAGATAAATAAGTGATCAAGGAGTTGGATATGAAAATTTTTAAACGTATTACTGCCGCAGCTGCGCTAATTTTTGCAAGTTGCAGTCTAAGTGCTGCTCCTATTACTGTTGGCGGAGTAACGTGGGATCCGGATTGGTCTGACGGTGGATTAGAAGATTTTCTGCTGAAGTATCAGATCAGTCAGTGGTACTCTGCTAACAATGTTGCGAACAATAGCCTGGCGCAAATGCAAAACTCATACAATACTGCAGTTGGTATTAACACTGTTCTCGGCTCAATTAATCCTCTCGCAACTGGGTCAACAGGATTATTTCTCGCAGGTACAGGCATTGTAAACTGGATAAATGGAAGCAGCAGTTTTTGCGGAACATCTTGTCAGTTAACCATTGCATTTGGTGGAATTGAATTGAACAAAAACAGTACGTTCAACACCACTAATGCATGGTTAAATCTCTATGTAGATAGTACTTCACTTTACACTGATCCACTGTCTAACAGTGCGGAAATTGGTATGGCAATGGATGGTCAAATCTGGTTATCTGCAGCTGTTAATGGCTTTAGTTTAGAATCAGGTTCTGTGAGTAATGGCCAAGGTGGCGCGACGTTATTGGTAAACGGCGGTATTGCCAGGGACAATTTTCTTGCCTCACCTGCAGGCGGCATAGCTTTTCAGACTGGAACTGGTTTTTTTAACACCCTTAGTAATGCAAAATACGCTGCTGTCTCTGGTCAGGTAATATCAACAACTATTCCAGAACCGTCAAGCATTGCTATTCTCGGGCTAGGATTACTTGGGTTAGTTGGTGGTCGCAAATTTGCAAAACGTTGTAATTAAAAAACAATTTAATCCAATCTAATATGATAAATACCCACCACATTTGTGGGGGTATTTTTTTATCATTTTAATTTGAACGTTATTCCTGAACGAGAATGACGACAGTCAGAACCGACCTTGCACTGATAACTTTTCGTGGTCCAGCCAAAGACACTCTTAACACAAAATCCTTGACCAAGATAACCCCGACCTATGCTTACCAGCAATAGGACTTAATGTGTCAGAATAGTTTACACACCGCACATATCCCTCAAAAAAAGTGTTCATTTTATAAGAAATAACAAATAGTTATATATCTGGCACCCTATATGCAGTGACTACATGTCGTATATTAAGTCGAAACACAGGAGTGTATATATGAAAGCCAAGTTAATACTTATAAGTTTATCGATGCTTGCTGCTACACAAGCCACCGCTGCTGTAATTACTTTTGGTGGCCAAACACCAATTGACGGCTCACAACAAACTTCAAACTTTGTGCCAAGTAGTGCCTGGATTACTCCCGGCGGCGCATCGTCAGGTGGTGCCGTTACTAACATTATTAATCCCAACTCAGGTTTTTATATCGAGACCTTTGATCGAGCAACCCAAAATCCACTTTTACCCCCGGGTGCTTACATTGACTCGGAATCAATACCAGACTGGTTAGAAATTCAGTCTGCTGGCTGTGGTGTAAATTCAGCTGGCGCGCTGAGTGTAAGCGGTATAGGTGGCATTGGTGTTCAGCAAGGCAATACACCGCAGGCTGCCCATGCTAACAGCAATACAACATGTTTTGGTTATGCACCGCATTACGATGTTAACCCGGCCATTGCGTCGATGGTTGTTGACTATACCGGTTTTATCGCCCAGCAAAGACCAGGTGACTATATCGGATATTTAGGTATCTATTACGGTAGTATTGACACCTATAACGCTCTTGAGTTTGGTAATATTGTTAATAATGTCTTTGTGCCAATTGATTTTACGTTGGAGGATGAGGTTTTTAACATTTTGACCGGCACTACCATTTTAGATTTTTTCCAACTGCAATCTGGTAACCGTGACAATTCTAACCGCTACGTTAACATTACATTTAATCAAAATGAAAACTTTACAGCGTTCAGAATGACCAACACAACTTCACGTGCATTTGAAATCGACAACATCGTTGTTGGTTTGAATTCAGCTGTTTCAGTACCTGCACCAGCGTCAATTGGTATTCTTGGTTTGGGTTTAGTTGGTCTTCTTCTAAACAGAAGACGTCAAAAATCGTAATACGACTAAAGCTTCATAACATAAAAAAGATGGCGCCTCATACGCCATCTTTTTTACTGTTGTTAACTGACTAAAGACGCAAATCTAAAAAACTACGTTGCCATTTGTATCAACATGCCTGTCTCTATCCGCTTTTTACACACTATTAAAGAGAATACCGGCCCGGAGAAATGATATTATTGGGGTCAAGCACCAATTTTAGTTTTTTAACCACCTGCCAAAACATGGCTTTATCACTAATCAACTCTGCCTGCTGCTCCAAATTAAGCCGATACGGCACCCAACCCTTGGTTAAACCAATACTCACCAGCTCGTGCAAACACGCTTTAGCTTGCTGCATTGCTACCGGATCATTACGGTTAAACACGATGGGGATAGTGCTGTCTACCATATCGTGCCGCAGATTGGTAAAGGTGATCATGGGTTCGATACCATATCTGGGACACACACTTCTGATATGGTTAATATAGTCTCGCATCGCCACGGCCCTCATCGGCACCAAAGGCGCGTACCAAAGTAGACCGCAATTATCGGTAGCAGGGTTTAACGGCCGATTGCGATCGGGTATCGTAGTCGGATTACGCCAGTACGCCAATGGCAGCGCCACCTGATTTGGAATGCCGCGCATAATATCAATGCCGGCATCTAACGAAGCTAACATTTTTGCCGGCTTTGCTAATAAAGAGGGAAAGAGTTTAACCGCCAATTTGCCGGCTTTAATTAGCAAACTACTGGAAAATAACACTTTAGAGGCTCTGCCAGCAATCAGTAGCTTAACCTCTTTAGCAGCCGCTAGTACCACTTTACTGCGTCCGTACAAAGTACCGGCGATGGTCCAGGCCGGAATATCATAATCTTTAGCGATCCGGGCAACCTGGCTATCTGACATTACCTGGTGAGCCGCCCGACCATTTGGATTATCCGCCATCATGGCCGCAACCCTTCGGCGGTCCATTATATTGACTGAGCCAACTACGCCTTCCAGATCACGTAAAATCTGAAATACGATTTGCTGCGCAACTTCAAAATCCGTGTCGTGCTGAAACTGGATATAAAATGCTTCAAATGCCTGTGGCTGCGCTTTTAACCTAAGGGTTAGCTCACTGACTATAGCGAGATTACTTTGCGTCCAAAGCCCATCCAGGTAGGGCCCAACGCCATATTTGTAGGTATGATCGATTAGCTGTTCGGCGCTTTGGTCTAATTCAGCTACGGCAGATTGCACAATGCTGCCATCAGCCAGGATGGCCCGCATTGCGGTTACCGCACCAAAATGATCGGTGTAGGGTGTTATGCCATAACCCCGTTCAAGTGCGTTTGCCAGAATACTGCAGCTGGGGCCTGCCCCAGTAACGGGTACCATAAAGGCAAGTTGTTGCTGATCTAAGAAATCCCGTAGCTGTTGTTGGGTAACGCCGGGCTGCACTGCAAATAAGCCCAAATTGGCGTCTATTACTCTGATTTTGTTTAAAGCGCCAAGATCAAGGATAACAGCAGGTCTGTTAGGGGTTGCTGAGTTATAACCCCAGTTACGACCAGTACTGATTGGAAAAACCTGAAAAGCTTGCTCTGACTGCGCTAACTCTCTCGCCAGCGCTAACAACGCCAGAATATCTGACTCTGTTTTGACCTTTACCACCAGGTGCACATTGTCAGGGTTGCCCTCGCAATTATAACGATAGCTTTGCAGTTCCTTGGCAGCAACCACAATCTCAGCGTCAGCAGATAGATGCTGGCGAATTCGCTCGGCAAGCATCACTCTACAATCCGCTTAAGGAGGGTACAAAGATTAAGGTCTTATCCGGTATCGTATCAACCTGACCAACAGGCTTCTGCTCTGCGAAAAGCTCTTTCTCAATAGACTTCATTAACTTGATATAACCTGACGAAATATTCTTCCGGAACATGTCAGAATTAATATAGTAAGCAGCACGCTTGCCGTGGTACTCAACTGGCTCTCCAAGCTGTTTAAAATGAATACCTACAAAACTCAAACTTCGCGCCAGACGGGGTTCCATCATCACAAAAGCATGTAAGCGATTGGTATGAAAAGCCATAGCAGCAGCGGCCATATACAAGCAAATCGCAATGTATGGAAAGCAGCGCAATTCATTCGCGGAAAAGGTAGTCTCATCTATCGCACCGGTTGCGGCGCCGGCGAATTTGTCGATTGCCCGCTTACGGAACATGGCCGGCACAGCCAATCGGGAGAACTCGCAAATATTCTCTCTTGGAAAATTTTTTGGGCTGAGGCTTTGATCTTCAATGGCATGCATACAGAATTTTTCTATCGGCAGCAGTTGTTCTGCAGAATCTGACGTAATAAGCCGCACTGTGCCAGCCATTTGCGTGGTCGCAACATGGCGTATAAAACAATGAATAGAATGCGCATCAAATTCGTCAAACTCTTCATGGTTTGGTTTGAGATCTTCGAAGTGTAACTCTTCACAATAGACATTGTGTCTTAGGCGAAATACCTCGTGCTTCAAATCGTCCGATGCCGCAACTTGTGGTTTAAGGTACTTAGAAAAGTGTTCTGAGATATGTTTGGCATCATTGCTCGCGAGAGTCGATATTGCCTTTTTCACCATGCCACCGATCACCGGTTTATCCGCCAACGCTCTGAGCCTTTTCATAATTCCCTCTGTCTCTGCCTACAGCACTCATGGTGTTTGCAACACTCTATACTCTTCACTATCACTTAAAAAAACACAAGATATTGTTTGTTAATTATTAAACTATTTTCACGCGCATTTTTCACACTCTTGGTTTAAGATTAATACATAACAATGGAATACGCTAAGGTGAGCAATTGATATGCGGCATGTTTTTCTCAATTTATTGATTTTAAATTTATTATTGCCTCTGGCAGCCTCAGCCAAGCCATTATCTGACACGATTAAGCAAGTAAAGCCCGGAATCGTCGCCATTGGTATTTTTAACCCGACCGCTTCTCCCAGAGTTCGACTCGTCGGCACCGGTTTTGTGGTAACCCCGGGTAATCGTATTGTAACGAACTATCATGTCATCGCGGCACCACTGGATAGCAATCGCCAAGAGCAATACGTTGTATTATCTGGTCAGGGTAGTCAGGTGGTGCAGCATTTCATTCAGAAACAAGACACCGCTATGGCGTATGATTTGGCGATCTTACATATCGAACAATCTTTACCGCAATTAACGCTGCATCGTAGTAATAATCTGGTTACTGAAGGTGCTGAGGTTGCGATTACCGGCTTCCCAATTACTCAGATACTAGGCTTGTATCCCGCTACACACCGGGGAATAATCGCCGCCCATACTCCAATAGCCATACCGGTAGATAATTCCGCAAACCTGCATGCAGCTGCCGTCAGACGCCTGGGAGCCCCCTACCTGGTTTATCAGCTCGATCTTATGGCATATCCAGGCAATAGTGGCAGCCCGTTGTATCTGGCAGACAGCGGTGAAGTGATTGGCATTATCAATCAGGTTTATATTAAAAGTACCCGTGAGGCTGTACTCAGCGATCCCAGTGGTATTACCTATGCAATTCCGGTTCAGCATCTGATTAACTTGCTGGAGCAGCCGAATTAACATGGACTGGTTAGCAGTGCTTTCGCCAGAGCAAATTGGCTTTACCCTGGCAGCTTTCGCTTATTTTGGTTTATTGCTTCTCGTCCTTACTACCCGCAGCCGCAATGTACCTAAATTACTATTAATCGTTTTTGTTCTCAGCAGCTTTGTTTGGGCACTGTATTATGCGGTGACACAAGCTTCGCCATATAGCAATAATCTCTCAAAGATTGTCGAACTTAGTCGTCAGCTCACCCTGTTGTTGTTTTTATTAGCCGCCTTACAGCCCCATAAATATCTTCTGGAGTTTATTAACAAGCCTTACACCTTAATTACTGCGCTGTTGGCTATAGTTTGGTTATTAATCGCCCTGCTTTTACCCGCCAACAGTAGCCTGTTATACACCGGCAGTCTGGCATTTTGTGTTGTTCAACTGGCGATGTTAGAGGCCTTGTACCGCAAAGCATCCGTTTCTGAACGCTGGCAATTTAAACCATTGGTTATTGCACTGGCCGCCAGTATTATTTTTGACTTTGTCCTACTCGCTGAATCAGCACTGTTTGCCCGCATCGATTTACAGCTGTGGCAGGCCAGGGGCTTTGTATTCGCAGTATTAGTGCCGGTTCTAACCGTCTCGATCCGGCGGATCAGTGCCTGGGATATCAGGGTGTATATTTCGCGCGATGTGGTGTTACAAAGTACACTGGTTATCGCTGCGGGTGTGTATCTCTGCTTATTAGCACTAACGGGCTTTTATCTGCGTTATGTCGGTGGTAGTTGGTCTGAACTCCTGCAAACCAGCTTTATTGTTCTTGGTTTTGTCCTGATGTTGTTGTTGCTATTTTCTGCAACAATGCGTCGCAAAATTAAGGTGTTTATTGAGAAACACTTTTTTGAAAATCGTTTTGACTATCGCGAACAATGGTTAAAACTGACCCGTGGTTTGCAAGCGATCAATTTATCCCAGGATAACCGTTATCAGGAAGTACTAAAAGTCTGGCTGGCAGCCATAAATTATAATCAGGGAGCCCTGATCCAATATCAGGCTAACGCCAGCGTTAAAGTGCTCGCTAATATTCAACGCCCGGCACTGAGCGAAACTGAGCTTGTGTTATTACAACGCTATTATCAGACTTATCGAGACCAACACTGGCAACTTGATCTGAGCAGTAATGACAGCCGTCTACTTCAGGGTCTTGATAGAACTCAACTCCATAGCCAGCTGTTACTGCCGATCCGCACCCAGGAAGGATTATGGGGCGTCTGTCTGATGCAAACTGACCCGGCACAACGCTTACCACTAAACTGGGAACTTCGGGACTACCTGAGCGTGGTATCTGAGCAAGTTTCAGCACTACTACAATTGATGCAAAGCAGCGACAAATTGAGTGAAAATGCGCAGTTTGCCGCCTTTAGCAGAATGTCTGCTTTTGTTGTTCATGACTTAAAAAATATTAAGGCACAATTGGATTTACTGTTACGTAACGCTATTAAGCATAAACATAACCCGGAGTTTATTGACGATAGCTTCGCGACTCTTGGTGCTATGCAACAACGTCTGGAGCATATGCTGCAACAACTTAGCACTAAACAGTCTGCCGCTGAGCGCCAAAGCAGCTTTTCAGTTGGCCGCTTAATCCAAAAAGTCATTACCGAGCGCTGTGCCAATAAAGCACCAACACCAGAACTGCACTTCTCAGAGGATTACCAACTGACTCTAGACCAACACCGCTTCGCTAATGTGCTGTTTCACCTGCTGGATAATGCACAACATGCTACCGCAACCGATGGCCGAATTGACCTCTACCTGGCACAAGAGCAACACGACCTGGTAATACATATTCAGGATACAGGCTGCGGCATGACCGCTGACTTTATCGAGCAACGGCTGTTTAAGCCTTTTGACACCACCAAAGGTAACGCTGGTATGGGGATAGGTGTGTATGACGCGAAAACCTTTATCGAGCAAGCTGGCGGCACCCTTACGGTCAGCAGTGAACCAGGGGTAGGCACTACCTTTAGCATCCGACTTCCGTTACACTCCTCTTACAACACCACAACGGCAGCTCCTGCGGGACAAGGATTGTAATATGCATACCGTTTTAGTTATTGAAGACGATTTGGGGATCCAAAAGCAGCTGAAATGGAGTCTGAGTGACTACGAGCTGGTTTTTGCATCGGATCGCCAACAAGCTATGACACAGCTACGACGCTTTGAACCTGCAGTGGTGACTCTGGATTTAGGTTTACCACCTGATCCAGCGAATGCTTCTGAAGGTATGGCTTGTCTGTCCGACATTTTAAGCAGCAAACCTGATACCAAAGTAATAGTGATTACTGGCAGCACCGATAATAGCCATGCGTTGCAAGCTATCGCTCTGGGTGCCTATGATTACTATCAAAAGCCTCTCGATGCTGACGTCTTAAACATCATTTTACAGCGTGCTTTTAAACTGACTGAGCTGGAAAATGAAAACAAAGCACTGCGTGCCAGTTATCAGCAGCAAGCCGATATTATTGGTAATAGTGAAGCAATTCAGAAAGCCTGCCGCACGGTAGAAAAGATTGCGCCAACTGAAATCACGACCTTGCTATTGGGTGAAAGTGGTACTGGTAAAGAGGTGTTCGCCCGTGCTATTCACCGACAAAGTCCTCGCGCCAACAAGCCCTTTATTGCCATTAACTGCGCCTCGATTCCCGAAAACCTGCTAGAGAGCGAACTCTTTGGTTATGAAAAAGGTGCCTTTACCGGTGCGGTAAAGACCACCTTGGGCAAAATCGAGTGTGCCAATGGCGGTACCTTATTATTGGATGAAATTGGAGATATGCCGCTATCGCTTCAAGCCAAGATGCTGCGTTTTTTACAAGAGCGCGTAATAGAACGCATTGGTGGGCGCAGTGAAATTGAGGTCGATGTTCGGATTATTTGCGCCACGCATCGCGATCTGACAGAAATGGTGGCGCAGCAAAGTTTTCGGGAAGACTTGTATTATCGGATCAGTGAAATCGTGCTAAAGGTCCCGGCCCTGCGCAATCGTGGTCATGACATTATTTTGATTGCTAAAGCCCTGCTACATCGCTTTAATCAGGAATACAAAACGCAAATTCAAGGGTTTACTGAATGCGCGACCCAGGCAATGTTGGCACATAGCTGGCCGGGAAATATCCGCGAATTGCAGAATAAACTGAAATCTGCAGTCATCCTGGCCGAGAGTAAGTTTCTGAGTGCCGAAGAGTTAGGGTTACAGCCTAGCACCAGCAAAGCCAGCTGCCCGACATTACGGCAGATCCGTGAAGAAGCCGAATCGGAAGGTATTCGCCACGCTTATGCACTGGCAAATAGTAACTTGTCGAAGACCGCCGATCTCTTAGGTATCACCCGGCCGACACTGTATGCGCTGATCGACAAATATAAGCTGTATGATTTAAAACAAAGCGATAACGAGCTGACACAATAAGCAGGCACCGAAATCAGTAAGCCTCAACACTCCCTGATTTGAGATCGAGTAGGAGGCGGGAT
>NZ_LCWL01000134.1:0-24978 GCF_001441695.1 Alishewanella sp. WH16-1
GAAAACCATCGGTTACGGACTGCCGGACTTCGCAGAGGAACTCAACTACGGAGTCGATCTATCAACCATCTGAGGGTGGTATCAGATTGATGGGGTGAAGGTGCCCCATCAACCATCAAATCCGTATACCCTAAAATTTTAGATAAAGGTCACTGCCCATTTCTTTCTAGTCTGAATAACATTTCGGGTGCATACCTTAAGACGAAGCGAGCAAAATCATCACCAGCCAACAAATCAATCGGAACTCCTAACTTCGAAGACACCTCAGAAATCCTTCTTTGCTCAAGCGGTAAGCGGCAAAGCCATTGACTGCAACACCCAGCACAGCTAAAGCCAGCATTTCCTCTGTCACTGGCATTACCGGGTTAGCCAGCCGCGGTATTGCCTCAGTCAGTACCCAAACCGATCCGGCAATCAATACCAAGCCGTTAATTAAGGCGCCAAACAATGACAATCTGCGGTAGCCGTAAGTAAATTGTCGGTTTGCAGACTTTCGGCCAAGCCGGTGCAACAGCCATGCACTGCCAATAGATAAGCTATCACCCAGGTCATGCACTGCATCTGCCATAATTGCTGTGCTGTTGGTTAACCAACCGCCGATAAACTCAATTAGGGTAAAACCCACATTAAGAAAAAAGCCATAGCGATCCGGTTGTCGCTGTCGTCTTTGATATATGAATGGTTGTGCTGGTGCATTAAGACTCACCTATTTATTGCTGATAACAACTTAGTTGGTTTGACTAACGGCTTCATTCAATTGTTTTAAAATACCACAGTGCTCTACCGTGCGCTTCGAGTTGCAGCTAAGACGTAAAGCCTTTAGTTGTTTATTAAGCTGCGTTAAATCCGCTATGCGACGTTCTACCTGCTCGATATGCTGTTCAATCATCTGATTAACATCATCACACTGCGACATTGGCGAGTCATTCAAACTCAGTAACTGACGAATTTCTGCCAAACTCAGATCTAAACTCCGGCAGTGTTTAATAAATAGCAACCGCTCGATATCAGCGTGATCGTAGAGGCGGAAATTACCATCGCTACGTAATTTCGCCGCAAGAAGCTGCTCCTTTTCATAGTGACGGATGGTTTCCACAGAACAGCCAGAGATTTTTGCCAGCTCTCCAATCTTGATCATCTCGATACTGCCTATTGACTCTATAGTAACTACAGAGTTTAAACTAGGTTTCATATCAACCCAAGGTTTATCGGTTATGAATGCAAAATGCTGTTCCAATGATAAGTGTAGCGAAACGGGCAACAGTGAAAATAGCGCCGTTGATGCACCTGATAAGCATGCAAAATATGCCTACCTTAGTGAATTTAGGGTGCCTAAAATGGACTGCCCTGCCGAAGAGCGTTTGATCCGTATGGCGCTGGAAACAGTTGAGCCCGGTGTTCTGTTACAGTTTGATATCCGACAAAGGCAGGTTCGCGTTTTTCACACGGTGAATGCCAATGAAATTACAACAAAAATGCACAGCTTAGGGCTGGGCGCATCGCTGACAAAGACCGGGCCGGTGAAACCCGAAGAGGTAACGCAGGCCAGACAATCCACAGCATCAGGTTCGCTGCGTGAGGAGTTAATTTTAAAATGGTTGCTGGGCATTAACGCGGTGATGTTTGCAGTAGAGTTTGTGACCGGTTGGCTGGCTCAATCAACCGGGTTAATAGCCGACTCTTTGGATATGTTTGCCGATGCAGCGGTATACGGGGTTGCGCTATACGCAGTCGGGCGTAGTAGCAAGGTTCAATTAAACGCCGCACAGCTTGCCGGCTGGCTGCAATTAATTTTAGCTTTTGGGGTGATCAGTGAGGTGATACGGCGCTACCTGTTTGGTAACGAGCCAGTGTCGACGTTGATGTTAATTATGGGCGCTATTGCTTTGGTTGCTAATGTGATCTGTCTTTCGTTAATTCATCAACAAAAAGAAAGCGGCGTGCATATGAAAGCCAGTTGGATTTTCTCTGCAAATGACGTTATCGTAAATGCTGGGGTGATTTTGGCCGGATTATTAGTCACCTGGACCGGGTCACGCTATCCGGATCTGGTAATAGGGTTCATCATTGGATTAGTTGTACTCAATGGTGCGCGCAGGATTTTACAGCTAAAAGCGTAAGTCGCAATAGCGCTACCATAGCGCTAACTTACTGAGGGATTTATGTTAGGTCGTACATCAGGCTTATTATTACTGTTGCTGATTATGCTGAATCATGCCGTGATGGCCTGTGATGCGTTAGTTATGCATTTGCCTGATCATGCCCATGCCTACACTGACCTGCAACATGAACACTGCCACTCAGATACCCTTTTCGACGTAAGCAGTGAGCAAGTCACTGCACATAACGTTGCACATAACTCTGAGCATGATGCCGACGAACACAGTAATCATGCTCATGTGACCTGCTATATCGCTTTTTTTCAGGGCATGGAACTGCTTAACTTCCGTGACAGTGTTATAGCCGCTACCCAACCAGGGTTAAACCTCATTAGCTATCGCCCACCGGTGCCGCCGCCAAATATCTGATCCTGCTTGTTTATCTTTTTTTATTAACGATTAACTTTCAGGAGCATACCCATGCGTATGACACTAATGCTGCCAGCAATACTGGCGGCGGTATTTTGCGCGCTTCCGCTACGTGCAGAGCCGCAAGCACTGACATTACAACAGGCAATAGATAAAACGCTGCAACACAACCCTCAGCTGCATCAGTTTAAATTTACGCAACAGCGTCTGTTTGCAGAGCGTGATTTGCAAAGCCTTAAACCCGGTTATCAACTCGGTGTAGAGCTTGAGAATGTTGCGGGCACCGGAGAGGCCAGAGGGCTGGCCGGTGCTGAGCTGACAATCGCCTTATCTTCCGTGATAGAGCTGGATAATAAAGCTCAATGGCGCGCTGCGGTAGTAGACGCCAGGCTCAATACTCTTGAATGGCAGCAACAGGCGCAAACCCTGGATGTGCTGGCAGAGCTTACCCGCAATTATATTAATCTATTGGCCAGCCAGCAGGAATTGACACTGACAGAAGAGGCAGTAGAGCTCTCAGAAGCCCTGCTGCAAAGCGCTGAAAAACGTGCTGCCAGCGGTGCCTTGTCAGATGCTGAAATCATGCGGGCAAAGGCGCAACTGGCGCAGGTTCAGATCGGGCGGGACGCCCTGTTGCAGCGCATTGAGCGGCAAAAAATAGCCATAGCACGTTTTTGGGGTGATACCAGCGCCAACTTTAACGTTGTGGCAGGTAACTTGTTTGCTTTTGGCCAAAGCCGCCCTTTTGCTGAGCTGTATCAGCGGCTGCAACAATCGCCGGCGTTAACCATTTTTGCCTCTGAACGTCGGTTAAAAGACGCTGAAGTGCGACTGGCACAAAGCCAGAATCGCGCCGATCTGAGTTGGCAGGTAGGGGTAAGACGCTATCAGGCCAGTGATGATACAGGCCTTACCTTTGGTATCTCAGTGCCGTTATTTGCTGAACGTCGCAATAGTGCAGCCATCGAAGCTGCGCTGGCAGAGCGAAACAATGTCGAGTATCGACAGCAGGATAGCTTACTGATCCTGCATGAACGCTTGTTTGATGCGTACTCGCAACGACAGCAATTTATTACCAGTCACCAACAGTTGGCGCAGTACGTGATCCCCAACCTGGAACAAGCGCTGGATCTTACGCGTGATGCATACCAGCGCGGGCGCTCAAATTATCAGGATTGGCTTAATGCCCAGCAAGAATTGTTGCAGGCAAAAAGACACTTACTGGAAACCGCCACTGCGGTGCTATTGAGCCAGGCGACGATTGAACAGCTTACCGCCGAGCCGGTAACGCAGTAACTGACAAGATTATTGCCCCGCTGCCGCACTTCATTAACTGTGCGACGTGGCAAACAGAACATACAGGAAGATAGCATTATGAAACCACATGTAACACTGGCAATGTTTATTGCAGCCTGGCTGATGCCGATGCATGTAATGGCCGCCAATGAGCAAGAACAAGCTCACGTCCATGCCAAAGAACAAGCGGTAAAGCCGCAATCTGACACTAAGAAAAATGAAGAGCACAAAAAACATGAAGAACACAATGAGCATGAAGGGCACGACGAAAACGACGAGCATGAACACAACGAAACCCTAAGCAGCCGCATTAGTGATGATATGGCTACGGCAGTTAATATTGTCACAGACCGTGCTGACAGCCAGCGATTACGCCAACATCAGGTTGTTTATGGCAAGCTTAGCGCTGATCCAAACCGCATCAGCCATGTTAATGCCCGTTTTCCCGGTATTCTTACCTCGGTGAAATTCTCGCTGGGTGACAGCGTAAAAGCAGGCGATGTACTGGCCGTTGTCGAGTCAAATGAGAGCTTAAATACCTATACCATTAAAGCGCCAATTGACGGCGTTATTATTCAGCGCAGCGCCAATGTTGGTGAAGTCGCACAGCAGCAGACGCTGTTTAGCATTGCTGATTTTGGCAGCCTGTGGGCAGATTTTCGCCTGTACCCGTCACAACAAGATGCTGTCGCGACAGGACAAAAAGTGGTCATTATGGCCGCTGACACTGAGATTAACGGCGTAATTGCGCATATCATCCCATCATTAACCCAGCCCTATCAACTGGCCAGAGTTAAGCTGGATAACCGTGACGGTAAACTGTCGTCCGGGCAATTGATCGAAGGTGCTGTGATAAGCGGTGAATTCAACGTTGAGCTTGCCGTTAAAAAATCGGCCATTCAAATACTGGACAATAAAAGCGGAGTCTTCGTAAAAAACAATAGCGAATATGTCTTTACCCCATTGCAGCTTGGCCGTAGCGACATGGATTATGTCGAAGTGATTGCCGGTTTAAAGCCCGGCCAGTGGTATGTCACGACAAATAGCTATCTGTTAAAAGCGGATATTGAAAAATCTGAAGCCGAGCATGATCATTAAGGGGGCACTATGATTGAATCCATGTTGCGCCTGGCTATTGCGAGGCGGTATCTATTTTTAACGCTGACACTGTTGATTATTGCCATTGGTAGCTGGAGCTACCAACAGTTACCGATTGATGCAGTGCCGGATATTACTAACGTTCAGGTGCAAATAAACACGGCGGCGCCAGGTTATTCGCCACTTGAAGCAGAGCAGCGTATTACCTATCCGGTAGAAACTGCCCTGTATGGCTTACCCAATTTAAGTTATACCCGCTCATTGTCACGCTATGGCTTGTCACAGGTAACGGTGGTGTTTGAAGAAGGCACGGACATCTACTTTGCCCGCAATCTAATCAACACCCGGTTGGGCGCTATCAAGGATATGTTGCCTGAGGGCATAGAGCCTGAAATGGGCCCTATTTCAACCGGTCTTGGTGAAATCTTTATGTATACGGTGCAGGCCAAGCCGGGCGCGCTGCAACAAAATGGTTCACCTTACGATGCCATGGCACTGCGGGAAATCCAGGACTGGATAATAAAACCTCAGCTGGCACAGGTTAAAGGTGTGGTGGAAGTAAACAGCATTGGTGGCTACAACAAGCAATACCATGTGTTACCCGACCCACTGAAACTGCTTAATTATGGCCTGAGTATTAAGGATGTTGAGCTGGCCCTGCAAGCCAACAATGACAACAGAGGCGCTGGTTATATTGAACGTGAAGGCATGCAACTGCTGGTACGCTCGCCCGGTCAGTTAACCTCACTGGATGACATTGCTAATGTCATTATTACGCAATACGACACAATACCGGTAAAGCTGAGTGACGTTGCCGATGTTGCCATTGGCAAAGAGCTGCGAACCGGTGCGGCAACCCAGGATGGTAAAGAAGCTGTGCTGGGTACAGCCATGATGTTAATTGGTGAAAACTCACGCACAGTGGCACGCGATGTCGCGCAAAAGCTGGAGCAGATCAAAAGCTCTCTGCCAGAGGGTATTATTGCTGAAGCCGTATATGATCGCACCACCTTAGTGGATAAAGCCATTGCAACCGTCAGTAAAAACCTGCTGGAAGGCGCATTACTGGTGATCGTAGTGTTGTTTATCCTGCTGGGCAACCTGCGGGCGGCGTTAATCACTGCGGCGGTGATCCCGCTATCAATGCTGATGACCATTACCGGCATGGTACAAGCCGGCGTTTCTGCCAACCTGATGAGCCTGGGTGCGCTGGATTTTGGCTTAATTGTTGATGGTACGGTGATTATTGTCGAGAATGCGGTTCGCCGCCTGGCGCAGGCACAGCACAACGGCCGTATCCAACCGCTAAAAGAGCGCTTAAATACGGTGTATCTGGCAACTGCAGAGGTTATCCGGCCCAGTTTGTTCGGTGTGGCCATTATTACTATCGTGTATATTCCTATTTTTTCGCTGACCGGTGTCGAAGGTAAAATGTTTCATCCTATGGCAGCGACTGTGGTGATGGCCCTGTTATCCGCTATGGTGTTGTCGCTGACCATTGTGCCTGCCGCTGTGGCGGTGTTCTTAAATGGTAAAATCAGTGAAAAAGAAAGTGCGGTCATAAGAGGCGCTAAAACCCTGTACGCACCGCTATTAGCGCTGGCACTCAAATTTCGCTGGCTGGTGATTGGTTTGGCCAGTGCTCTGGTTGGTGTGTGTCTGTGGTTGGCGACCACGTTGGGGGCAGAGTTTGTGCCTCAGCTTGATGAGGGCGATATCGCTTTACATGCCATGCGTATTCCGGGCACCGGCTTAGAACAAGCCGTTGCAATGCAGGAAATTCTGGAGCAGAAGATCAAAACCTTTGCTGAGGTTGATAAAGTGTTTGCCAGAATTGGTACCGCAGAAGTGGCGACCGATCCGATGCCACCCAATGTGGCTGACAACTTTGTGATATTAAAACCGCGCAGTGAATGGCCCAATCCGGATAAAACCAAAGCCCAATTGGTCACTGAAATGGAAGCTGCTTTGGCGACATTGCCGGGCAATAACTATGAATTTACCCAACCTATTCAGATGCGTTTTAATGAACTGATTTCCGGTGTACGAGCAGATCTGGCTATTAAGGTATTTGGTGATGATTTAGATCAGCTGGTTACAAGCGCTAATCAAATTCTGCAAGCCGTCAACAAGGTGCAAGGTGCTGCGGATACTAAAGTGGAACAAGTCACTGGTTTGCCAACCTTGTCGGTGATCCCCAACCGAACTGCGCTTGCCCGTTACGGCTTAAATGTGGTTGAACTACAGGACTGGGTATCAGCGGCAATTGGAGGTACGTCGGCCGGTATTCTGTATGAAGGTGACAGACGCTTTGAGCTGATTGTGCGCTTGCCGGAAACCCTGCGTCGCGATCTGGACAAACTGGCGGTGTTGCCGGTGCCATTACCAAATGGGGACTTTGTACCGTTACAGGAAGTGGCTACCTTAGATGTGTCGCCTGCGCCGGCGCAAATTAGTCGTGAAAATGGCAAACGCCGGGTAGTGGTAACCGCGAATGTGCGCGGGCGAGACCTTGGTAGTTTTGTAGAAGAGGTAAAGGCCCAAATCAACCGTGACGTTACATTACCAGCCGGTTACTGGCTGGACTATGGTGGTACTTTTGAGCAGCTGGAGTCCGCCAGTCAGCGCCTTAGCATTGTGGTGCCTGTTACGTTGCTGCTGATTTTAGGTATTCTGGTGATGGCTTTTGCGTCATTTAAAGATGCGTTGATTATCTTCAGCGGTGTGCCGTTGGCGCTCACCGGTGGTGTGTTGGCCTTGTATTTGAGGGGTATGCCTTTATCAATCTCTGCTGGCATTGGCTTTATCGCCTTATCAGGCGTAGCGGTGTTGAACGGTCTGGTGATGCTGAGCTTTATTCGCGATCTCTGGCGTGAGAAAGGTGACTTGCTGTTAGCGATAACGGAAGGCGCGCTTACCCGGTTGCGCCCTGTGCTAATGACCGCTTTGGTCGCGAGCCTCGGTTTTGTGCCGATGGCGATTAATATTGGCACCGGTGCTGAAGTGCAGCGCCCGCTGGCGACAGTGGTGATTGGCGGTATTATTTCGTCAACCTTGCTGACATTGTTGGTATTGCCCGTGTTATATCATTGGGTGCACAAAAACGATAACCGCAAACAGCAAACGGAATAATCATTAACCTGCTTCGCTGCAGCATTGGGCTGCAGCGAAGAACGTTTTGGCAATAGTATGGGTGTTTATGCTAATACGATTAAAACGATAACCGCGTAAATAGTCAGGCGTATTAAGACGTCCCGCCAAATGGGGCTGTCAGCTAGCAAGGGTTGCAAGTCAGCTGGCAAGGGCACTGGCTTTAAAGCAGAGATATTCGCGCCTCCAGGATTTCCCCTTGGAACCCAACCAAATATAAAACCCGGAACCGTTGCTATCAAACGGACGATCTGACCAATAACCTCGCGATTATCATTGCGTTTAAGCCCAATTCGTAACATCTGCCAGTGCGTCGCTATGTGCGGTATAAAATATCTCTGCCCTAAAATATGCGCTCTTTCAAGAGACTTAAACGCATTGTCTAAATCATTGACTTGTTCAGCCTCCATGGCTGAGCGCATACTGATTTGGTACTCATGTTTAATTTTTTTATTCATTTACTATCACTAAGATAATGAGTCTGCGAAAGAAAAGAGCAATCCTCGATCGCTAAATAAGAGACGCGAAGCATATCACTGATTATTAAATTAAAGCTTAACTTAAGTGTACTCTTTAGAGACTACATACATTAGATAATGATAAGACATAGATTCTATTCTGCACTTTAATGTGCATTAAAGTGCAGATTTTTAGCTGGATCTGCGACAAAGTGCATACCTTGTCACTAACATAGTTAATTTCGATACTACTGTCACTACTTTAGCTAAACTTTACACTTCTGCAACACAGATAAGCTCTGAGCGCTGCTGAACAGCAGATAGTGACTAAAGTAAGTTCAAGCACATAGCAGTGTATTTTCAGGAGGGAATTTCAGGGTATCTCAGGAGAACAGGTGCCCGCCTTCGGCTTAGTCATCGGCATCACTATATGCGGTAACAAAAAGTTGAAACAAAAATGCGCTTGTCGAAGCGGATATCACCAATCACAGTGAACAGCTCACAGACGCAGGAAGAAATTCTGGCAGCACTGGAAGAAATTGGTTACCCAGCAACGCCGGCAGCGTCAGTAGCGTCGTGTTGCAATGCTGAAATGAGCTGCAAGTCAGCAAAAATGGCGGACTAACATTTCGCTGTGGTAAGCCGTGCGGCAGGTTGCAAGCCTGACCGCACTGCTCATAGTACTAATTTAGCTAAAACAGTGATTTAGTTGTCATTACAGCACCGCGTAGCAGCAAGGATTGACACTACACTACTTACTGCATGGCAGCATCACTGATGTGAGCGTAAACGCTGGCGCTGCCATCTTTATGCAGCAGCAGAATGTCGTACGGCATAAAGCGGCCTTCCACTTCCATGCCCGGTGAGCCGAGCGGCATCGCCGGTACACTCAGGCCAATCGCATCCGGATGCGACTCAGCAAGAAATTTCCGGATGTATTTAGCAGGGATATGGCCTTCAAAGGCATATCCCTGCTCCGATACGGCGGTGTGACAGGAATAATACTGTGGCGTGATGCCATAGCGCTCTTTTATGCCGCTTAGATCATCATAGTCTTTCGTCTGTGCAACCACTCCCTGCTGTTCAAGGTGCAATACCCACTTTTTACAGCAACCGCAGCTTGGCGTTTTGTATACCGTGAGGGTTAGTGCTGCCGCATTGCCAGCACTGTCGGACAAAGCTGTAGTTTCCGGTTTAGCCGGGCCGGCGTCTTTACAACCAGCCAATAGCGCAGTGGCTGCCAGCATTGCCGCTATCAGAGTTAACTTCATAGTGCTCTCCCGCTGTTGCCTTAGTGCGACCAGTGCACATGCACGATCTTCCAACCGTCGCCGTTATCTACCAGCACCAGCGTTTCTTTACTGATAACGTCAACCGGCTTGCCTTTATAGTCGCCAGTCAGTTGGCTGCGGCTAACCGAATAGGCCACCTTGCCCAGCACCTTGGTCTGATGTTCCAGCGCCTCTACCTGTACCGCCGCCATAAATTTCATATCGGCCAGCATATGGTGACTGGCATACTCATCTGCCGAGCGCTCTACGCCATTACCTTCGACAATCAGCACGTCATCTGCCAGCATGGCGCGCACCGCTTTGGCATCGCCAGCGCGTAACGCCTGATGAAACGCTTTTACCGCCTGAGCGGCAGCGGTGCTTTCGCCGACGAACAAGGCCGGGGCGGCAGGTTTTTCATTGCCGTGCGCCAGCGCACTAACGGGAGAGAGTAACGCCAGGCCCAGGCTGATGGCAGACAGCGTTTGAATTTTATTGCGAAACATATTAGGTATCCTGTTGTAATTATTAGAATAAAGCGGGCTTAATGGGCTAAGCCCACCACAGTGGTAAAGCTGCTACTGGTTGCCAGTACCAATAGCGCTAACAGCATTTCGATAAAAATAGACCGTGCCAGCAACCGGCTGTTCTGATGCTGCGCCAACGCTTTCACCAGATTAAATTTATGCCAGGCTGCCAGCAGTAACATAGCCGCGACCAACATCAGCTTTAACAGCATTAAACGACCATAGTCGGTTACAAACAGTGCTGCAGGCGAATCGAGTAGCTGCAGTAGTATCAACACGCCACAGCTGATAAGCACTAACACCACAATTACCGCTACGCGGCCAAACTGCTGCATCAGTGCCAGTAACCTGTCCGGGGCTAAGCGGTAACAGCTTTGCCACAGCGGCAGCAACGAACCTACCCAGGCCGAAATGGCCAGTACATGCAATGTCAGTAATAGCTGCCATGTCCATGTCAAACTGGCCACGTGGCCGGTTTGACTAAAGCTGGCAGCCAGCAATAAGGCGGCGATACTCACCAGCGCAATGCTACCCGCTTTACCACTGTGGCTAAAGCGCCAGGCCCAAAGCGACAGCGTGGCAAACCCGCATAACAGTAATAGCAGCTGGGTGCGCATTGCCGATTGCCAAACCATCTGTAGCATCAGCCTGTCGGCCATGCCAGCTACGCCTGTTTCGGCCAGCGCACCAGCCTGCAGCGGCAGATACAGTAACGCCAGCACCATACCTGCGGCCGACCACCCCAGTACAAGGCGCTTTAACCACAGCCGAAAGGCAAGGCTATCAGACGGTGGCTGAGCCAGCGCCGGCAACTGCAGCAAAAACGCCGCACCAATACTGCCGCTAACCGCAAGATAACTCAGCAGCTTGTGGACAAATAAGGCTAATACCCAGGTATCGCTAAACATCGCCAATCTCCAGCCATCTAGTGCTGATGCGCGTGCGCGCTATCAGCTTTCCCCCCGGCGTCAGCGCTGGCGTGGAGCATAAAACTGAAATCACCTTTCATTTTATGACCGTCTTCGCCCAAACCTACCCAGTTAACCTGATAACTACCGATCTCCAGCACTGGCAACGGCCAGCTAAACTGCGTGGCGACAGCGGTGGGCGTAAAGCCAAAATCGACAGTGTTACCGTTATCGTGCAACAGCGTGACTTTCGTCAGCCGGATCGGGCCACTAAAGCTGATACTGAGTACATCCGGCGCCTGCATGAGCATGGCGTTATCCGCCGGCACCGAGCCGCTTTGTTTAACATGCGCCAGCACAGGCCCGGCAAACGCCAAACAGAGCAGAGTAAGTAGCGGGATTAATTTTTTCATGTTGACCACCTTATTTATTAACATCCAAATTGATTAAAACCCTGATCTATTAAAACCAGAAACGCACACCGGCAACCCAGGATGTTTCTGCTGTCGATGCATCCTGCAGGCGGGCAAAATCTGCCGTGTTACCATATTTGTTCTGCCACTCTACCCCGACATAGGGTGCGAACTGGCGGGAGAATTCATAGCGCAGCCGAAGCCCTGCCTCCAGTGAAGACAGGCCTTTACCCAGCTGATTGACCTCATCGTCTTTGCCATAGGCTGTCAGCTCCGCCCGGGCCTGCAGGATCAGGCGCTGCGTTAACAGCAGCTCGTATTCTGCCTCGGCACTTAACGCGGTGCGACCACCAGTGCCCAGATAAGCCGTGACATCAACTTCAAACCAGTACGGCGCTAGGCCCTGCACACCCAATGCTAACCACTGCCGGTTTGTGCCATCGGCAACCTGATCCAGGCGCAGCCCAAGCTGACCATCCCAATAGGCTGCTATCGCGTGGCTCCATAACAGCTCGGTGCTGCTCTCTTCCAGCTTACCCTCACTGACTTCAGCTTCGGTTTTCAGCACCAACCGATCATAGGTCGTACCATACCAGGCTTGCAGCTCCAGTTCGCCAGCTTCACTGTCGGCATTGTATTCCAGCCGTTCGCCCAGCACGGACCACTGTGGATGTTCAACGCCGTGCTTTAAAAGGCGTGAATCGGCCATGCCATAGGGCCCGTCAGTCAGGGTGTAGCCGTTGGAGTAGGCATGTGGATCGCGGGCATTAGCCGGCGCCTTACCGCCTTGCATCTGCATATCGGCATGGTTCATCGTGCTGTGATCCATACTGCTGTGATCCACGGCCTGCTCAGCATGGGTCATTTCACTATGGTTCATCTCGGTATGATCCATTTTGCTATGGTCCACTTCGCTGTGGTCCATCTGGCTATGGTCTACGGCCTGCTCAGCGTGGCCCATTTTACTGTGGTCCATGCCGCTATGATCCATCTGACTGTGATCCATGTCACTAGGGTTCGTCTGGCTATGGTCAACCGCCTGCTCAGCGTGGTTCATCTTGCTATGATCCATTTTGCCGTGGTCCATTTTGCTGTGGTCCATGCCACTGTGCGTTGGTACCGGCGGTTTCTCAGTGGCGTTCTGCGCTGCCACGCCAGGGCTGAGCGCCACAGTACAGGCCAGCGCCAGCAGCGACAAGGTTAGCGTTACGTTGGCTGTTTTCATGACACCACCACTTCTCTGAACATACCCGCATCCATATGGAACAATAAATGACAATGCCAGGCCCAGCGCCCGACATCATGCGGCGTGGTTAAAAAGCTGATGCGCTGCGCCGGTTGCACCGGAATGGTATGGCGGCGTACCTGTACGGCACCGTTGTCACTTTCCAGATCACTCCACATACCGTGCAAATGCATCGGGTGGGTCATCATGGTGTCGTTTTGCAAGATCACCCGGATACGCTGATTGTGCTTCATATGCACCGGTGTGCTTTTACTAAACTCTAAGCCATCGAATGACCAGGTGTAGCGCTCCATATTGCCGGTCAGATGCAGCTCAATTTCCGCCTCCGGGCCGCCCGGCTCAATAATACCGTCCAGCGAATGTAAATCGGCCAGGGTCAGCGCGCGCCGCCCGGTATTGCGCAAACCAATGCCCGGATCGTCCAGGTTGGTTCTTGGCATATCCACCCGCATATCCACCGACGGGCCATACTCGGTGCTGGCATGACGCACAGTTGAACTGGCTTTGGCATAAGGCACCGCCGGGCCATGCTGACTGTGATCGATAGCCATAGCACCATGCTGGCTATGATCTTCCGCGCCATTGCCGTGCGCCATCGCGCTGTGGCCGTGGCTGTGGCTGTCGCTTGCGCCATGGTTCATATTGCCCATCATGTCAGCCATCGTCAGCCATTCCACCGGATCCAGCGCAGGCACCGGTGCATTTAAGCTCTCGGCCACGGCCAGGGTACCGCGGGCATAGCCACTGCGGTCCATGCTCTGGGCAAAAATGGTGTAGGCATCATTTTGCGGCGAGACGACAACATCATAGGTTTCGCCCGGGCCAAAGCGGAACTCATCCACCGTTACCGGGTGTACATTCTGGCCGTCAGCCTGCACCACAGTCATTTTCAGCTCGGGAATACGCACATCAAAAAAGCTGTTGCTGGAGCCATTGATAAAACGCAGCCGCACACGCTCACCGCGCTTAAATAGGCCG
Organism: Alishewanella sp. WH16-1; assembly: GCF_001441695.1. Classification (NCBI taxonomy): domain Bacteria; kingdom Pseudomonadati; phylum Pseudomonadota; class Gammaproteobacteria; order Alteromonadales; family Alteromonadaceae; genus Alishewanella; species Alishewanella sp. WH16-1. The sequence continues at coordinate 13,874 of NZ_LCWL01000134.1, forward strand.
CGCCAGTTGGCTAGCGGCGAACTGCCATTCATTAAATACGTAAAAGTGGCCGCGGAGATATCCGCCAAATCGGTGGGGTTCATCCGCATTTGCTGCCACATCTGGCGTTTCGCCAGTGCCGCGTCCAGCCCTCTGTCAGTGATATCGCGCAGCATGTCCTGCACCGTTGGCTGATTAAAATTATACAAATCACTTTGTACTTTTAATTTGCGAAACACAGTGTGTGGATCTTCATCGGTCCAGTCAGATAGTTGCACCACATATTCGCGGTCAGCTTGGATAATATCCTGCTCTTTTGGCTCAATGATCAGCGCGCCATACATGCCGGTCATTTCCTGAAAGCCACTGTGCGAGTGATACCAGTAAGTACCGCTTTGCTTTAGCGTAAAACGATAGACAAAGGTTTCACCGGGCATAATGCCTCTGAAGCTCATGCCGGGTACGCCGTCCATCTGGTATGGCAGAATGATACCGTGCCAGTGAATTGAGCTCGGCACCGACAAGGTATTGGTTACCCGTATGGTCACGTCATCGCCTTCTCGCAACCGTAACGTCGGTGCCGGAATAGAGCCGTTGATGGTAGTGGCTTTACGCACCATGCCGGTAAAATTCACCAGGGCTTCGCCGATGGTTAAATCAATCACGTTACCGCTGAGCTCAGTGGCATAGCCGGTAAAGGCATTATCTTTAAAGGCGCTACCCGCCCTGACGATATGCGGAAAAGTGGCCAGCACGCCGCCCACCGCCAGCCCCTGCACAAACCGGCGCCGTGAAACAGATAGCGGCATCATGGTTTTGGCTTTTGTCATCTGGAACCTCCAATACATTTTGTATGCTAAGCAGTGTAGTGTGCGAAACTGTCAGCAGCATGACATGAACATGACAAAGTTGTAATCTTAGCGTCATGTTGCTGTGCGGCGGTTTATGGCGTAATACTGCCAGAGCTATGCCCAATCTATGTTTGGAGAGAACAAGGTGCGTTTGCTGATTGTAGAAGATGAACAAAAAACCGGTGACTATTTAAAGCAAGGCCTGAGCGAGGCCGGTTTTCAGGTGTCACTGGTCAGAAATGGCCTGGATGGCCATCATCTGGCGATGACAGAAGATTTCGATTTAATCATGCTGGATGTGATGCTGCCGGACGTCAGCGGCTTACGTATTGTGCAGGCGCTAAGAGAAAATCATAACCATACGCCGGTACTATTTCTGTCGGCCCGCGACAGCGTCGACGACAGGGTGAAAGGCCTGGAGCTTGGCGCCGACGACTACCTGATCAAACCCTTTGCTTTCTCAGAGGTGCTGGCAAGGGTCAGAACCCTGCTACGCCGTGGTCAGGCCGCACCGCAGTCAGAATTATTACAAGTTGCCGATTTACAACTGGATATTGCTAAGCGTAAAGCTAGTCGTAGCGGTGCCAAAATAGCGCTGAGTAATCAGGAATTTAGCTTGCTTGAACTGCTGATGCGCCGCCGTGGTGAAGTTCTGCCGCGCTCGTTAATCGCCTCGCAGGTGTGGGATATGAATTTTGACAGCGACACCAATGTGATTGACGTTGCTATTCGCCGCTTGCGCGGCAAAATTGATGACGGCTTTGCGGCAAAACTGATCCATACCGTGCGCGGTATGGGCTATAAACTGGACGATGAGCAAACTGATGCATAACGCTGGCACACGCCCCCTGTCGATCACCGTTCGCGTGGTCCTTTTCGTCGCGCTGACTATTTCGATCTGCCTGTTTTTCGTGCAGCAATTGCTGCTTAGCTCCGTCGAACATCACTTTATCGAACAGGATGCCGACGAGTTAGCCGTGATCCTGCACGCGGTTGAGCACACGCTGACTGCCGGGCAGAACGGCCAGCAACAGCCGGCACAGACGCTGGCCAAAGCGGTATCGGGCCATCACGGTGTTTACTATCAGGTGATGGATAGCCAAAACCGCTTACTGTACCGCAATGCCGACGTTGATTTAAGCCTGCTGGCTGCCAACACCCCGGCCAGCGCCGACTACAATGCCAAAACCATCCACCACTGGCAGCTGGACGGCAAAGCCTATCGCGGCGTGTTCAGCCTTTTCACCACGGCAGATCAGCAGTATCAGGTGATTGCCGCTATCGACATCAGTTTTCATGAACATTTCTTGCAGCAGTTACAGCGTAGCCTGGGGCTGATTTTACTTGGCTCCGCCCTGCTTACTCTACTGGCGGCCTGGCTTGCAGTGCACCAGGGGCTAAACCCACTTCGGGGTTTAAGCGCGCAAATGCGTGATATTCAAACCAATAAACTGGATATTCGCTTATCGCCGGGCGAGGTCCCGGCCGAGCTGCGGCATATGGTGCAGTCTTTTAATCTGATGTTAGACCGGCTGGAGCAAGGGTTTACCAAGCTGTCGCACTTTAGTGCCGATATTGCGCATGAGCTACGAACACCGCTGACCAATATGATCACGCAAACCCAGGTTAGTTTATCGCGCGCGCGCAGCGCCGACGAGTACCAGAATCTGCTGTTCTCCAATCTGGAGGAGCTGGAGCGGCTGAATAAAATGATAAGCGATATGTTGTGGTTAGCGAAAAGCCAGAACGGTTTACTCACACTGCAAAAGCAAACGTTAAATCTGGCGGACGAAATTCAGGCGATTTTTGACTTTTTTGAAGCCCTTGCTGAAGAGTCTGGTGTTAGTTTGCATTTTTCCGGTCCGGTAATTTTGGTGCAGGCTGATCGCACCTTACTGCGACATGCTTTAACCAATCTGCTGTCAAACGCATTGAGATACACTGCTCAGAGCCAAAGCATTACAGTAACAACAGCACTGGCATCACCAGACTCGATCACTATCAGCGTCGAAAATCCTGGACCGCCTATTCCTCCGGAACATTTACCGTATTTATTTGAGCGCTTTTATCGTGCAGATCAATCAAGGCAACGGCATAGTGAAGGTGCCGGTTTAGGGTTGGCTATTACCAAAGCCATTGTGGAAGCACACGAAGGACAAATTAATGTCGAATCAGATTTAGAGAGCACGCGTTTTGTGATCAGACTTAAAACAGCCTGATCACAGCTTCAAAGTAAAAACTGCGCGGAATCGTCCCACGCAGTTCCGTTTTAGCTAGCTAAATTCATCAAAGGCAATATTACTTTCTGGCACACCTTTGTCGCGCAGCAACCGAATAGTGTCATCCATTAAGCCTTTAGGCCCACACAAATAAAACTCAGGTTCACCTTGCTCAACCACATTCTGCCAGTTTAACGCCAGCACGTGCTGAGCATAGCCAGTCGCACCAAGCCAGCCTTTGTCCGGTCGTGACAACACCGGGTAGTAATGAAAATGCGGATACTGCTTCGCCAACTCATAAAAGTAATCAACGTAAATCACATCATTTTCGTTGCGAGCGCCGTAAAAGAAATGCAGCGGGCGTGGTGGCTTATCACCTTTATTATTCCGATGCAGTGCTAACTGCTCTTCGATCAGCGCTTTAAGTGGCGCCATGCCTGAACCTGCGCCAACCAGTACCATTGTCTTATCGCTACCGGGGCTAGCATAAAACTCTTCAAAAGGCCCCAAGGCCTCAACCCGGTCGCCAATGCGTAAGTTACCCAGATAGTTCGAACCGATACCGGGTAGTACGGACGGGTTCTTAGCACTTTGTAGTTTAATGACAAACACTAACTCGTTTGTCGTATCATCTATGCCAGCCAAGGAATAGCTCCTGCTACAGGCACCGTGTTGATAGTTTAATCGGTCAATATGCTGCCAGTCCTGTTGTAGCAACTCAGGCACATCCAAGGGCACCGAACAGCCACTTGCCTCAGGGATAAAGAAGCGCATAAATGCACCAGCTTTATATCGCATAGGAATCTTCGATTGAGTAGTAAAGCGCAACTCTTTAATAAAAGGGCTTAAAAATTTACTGCTAACTAATTCCAACTGGTACTTCTTCGCATCAGTTATGTCCATTAATGTCATATGTTCAACATCATCACTGAAGTGCTGACAAGCCAACCGGTAACCCTGTTCTAGTTCGAAGGCACTAAAATGCTGCAGATCCGCAGCGGTAGATTTAACATTTTGATTTATCATAATGCGGCATCGACCACAGGTACCGCCACCGCCACAAGTTGAAGGCAAGATAATATTGTGCTCAACCAAACCATCTAATAAATTTTTATGATTGGAAAAAGCCACCTGTCCCAGACTTTTTTGGTTACGGTCAAATAACTTAACGGTGGTTTTGCGAGCAAACAGCTTAATTTTATACTGGCCGCGTAGAGCCAGATCTATGGTCCAGACTAGACCTGTACCGCTAAGCCATAGGGCAATAAAGGCAAACACTATCATTAGCGCGCTGTTAAAACTGCCTTCATTGGCATAATCCATAAAATGCAGTTTCAGGAAAAAGTCGGCCAGGCGTTTATCATCATCACTGTGACCGGCAATACGGCCTGAATCGGCCTCAACATAAACGCTGGTGTTAATTTCATCGGCAAAGTTTACCTGCCACACAGGATTCTTTTGTTTGAGTAAATCGGTAATCGGTGGCTGCAGCAATGTTGCAGACACAATTTCTCCCGGTCCGTTATAGGATGCGCTGGCCAACTGTTTAGCAAAATCAACATCAAGCGTCACTGGCAAACCTGTCCGCGCATCGACCAAACTGTGTTTGTTGACAAAGTTAGCGTACAAACCGCGCTGATGGTTAAGCAAATAATAGGGTTTTTGCGCTAACTCAATTAACGACAGCGTGGTGCTGGGTGCATATTGCCGTAGCACGTCGGCTGGCTCCTGCAACGCCAGCGTATTCCAGGCCAGCGACGGATGCTGATGCACTTTGTAAGTGTGTCCTGCCGCTTTGGTATGATCCATAAAGTTGAAGTACATGCCACTACCCAGCCAGATAAGAAACTGAACACCGACGATAACGGAGGCCCATTTATGGATTTTTCTGACCAAATTCATCGTGCTACTCCTGCTACGTGACTGTCATTGCTATCAGGAGCAAGTAATGCTTCATCTGCTTTGCGAAACACGCGGAAATAGGCCAGCACTAGTCCCAGTACCGAGGCTAAAATGCCTAACATGGTGAACCAGAACAACAGGCTGTTATCAATATCTGCACCATCGTCATAATCCATCACATGAAAGCGGAACATCCAGTCAAACAGGCGCCAGAAACTATGCCGTTTACCAACCAATAATCCCGTCTCAGCAGACACATAAATTGCCGGGGCGCCGAAGTCCGTGAAATTTACCCTCCAAGCTGGCATGACCGCAGGATTGAGCTCAAACGGGGCGTTTTCACTTATCAACTCAGCACTTTCGACTGTGCCTGCACCGCTATAATAGAAGCGGGCAGCTTTTTCTGCCTGAGCCTGGTCTAACGGCGGCATTACAGCGCCGCTACTGGCATCAATGGCTAACTTTTGTTCTTCCAGTGTAAAACGATATACAACCTTATCCAGATAACGCCCCAAGGAAATGGCTTTTGCCTGCGGATAGTGTTGTAACAAACTTTGCAGTGAGTAGGTGACCTGCTGTGGATCGATTTTATCCTGTTCATTATTAACCAAAGTATCGCCATGGATATAATCAATATCCAAAAACACCATATAGGCCCCGGTTACCGACCAAACCATAAACTGCAGGCCAATAAACGCCATCAGCCATTTATGGTATTTTCTGCTGATTTTCAGCAGCCGCATTGATTTATTCATTATCAGCCCTCTAGTGCGGCTGGTTCACACAGCAGCTTAGTAACTGCACATGAAACCATTCGTTCCGTTCAACTCATTGATTTTTACTATTGAATAAAGTAAGCACCTGAGTGGAATGCTTGTATACCATTCCACTCAGGTGCTACCGGTTAACAATGACTTAGAACTGGTAGGTGGCGCGGATGAAGCCGCGGCGTCCTAAAAGATCATATGTCATAACGTCAGTGTTGGCATCGTTCCATGACGTCAGATACGGTGCTTTTTTGTCGAAAATGTTGTCGACACCCAGGCTAAATGTTAACGCATCACTGTAGTACCATGAAGCTGATATATCGGAATAGGTAACTGAATCGACAGATTTACCAAGTGGGTCGGAATCAGTACCATTGACATCATCTGCACTGCCGATATAACGCAAGGAATAGCTTGCTGACCAGTCATCTGTCATCACGCTGTAGCTTAAATTACTACGCCATTCAGTGTAACTTCCTTGGTCCTCAGTAATAAAACCTACTTTGTCGATAGTAGGTTGGCCTTGGAATGGAGTGCTTTCATGTTTTAGCAAACGGGTGATGTCTAAAGTCGCTCGGCTGCTCAAACCAAAAAGGTTAAATTTGTATACCGTGTTAAGGTCAACACCGCTGACAGTTTCTACCGCAGCATTCACCGGGCGCTGATTCAACTCATTAACCTGGTGAGTTACCGGATGCCGGGTAAAGGTATCGCAGAACTTCGCGTTACCGATAGGGTCTTCATAGCATAACCGCAGCATATCGGAACCATTAACAGATGTAATAGCTTCGTCGATTCTAATATCGAAGTAATCTATCGTCGCAGAAAAACCTTCAAGGAATTCAGGCTGCCACACGATACCTACTGTGGTAGTGTCAGCCGTTTCCGGTTCCAGTTTGGGGTTGCCGCCAACACTGGTCAGAATTGTCGTGCCGTCCTGCACAAAATCTGCGGGTACACCTGCCGCCTGGCAGTTTGTAGCTATCGCGCCGGTAGCATTTTCACAAGGGTCTATCGTGCGTAGGTTTTCGCCATTGGTACCGCCGAAGAGCTCAGTAATCACTGGTGCACGAAACGCTGTTGAACGCACAGCACGCAGCATCAGGCTGTCGTTCACACTCCATGTTAAACCCATTTTGTAAGTCGTTTCCGCGCCTGCTGTGTTGTAATCGGAGTATCGTGCAGCTAGTTCAACTGATAACTGTTTAACCAAAAACTCATTGGCCAGCAGAGGGACGGATAACTCACCAAAAATTTCATTGACATCATAACTTCCGCTGATGGGATCCTCTAATCCGTTACGCAGTACCGTGGAATCGGGATCTCGCCATCCTTTTTCTGTTCGACTTTCAGCACCGATAGCAAAACCTAGACCGCCTGCTGGTAGCTCATATAAATAACCATTCATATTTGCAGACCAGACACGCATTTCATTGCCACCGGTTCCTTCACGGCGGTATTTTACGTAATCAATAACGTCTTGCGTCAGCTCGTTTTTCCCGAACCAGTCACCACAAGGAATACCATTGCTGTTGTCATAGGTGCAAATGCTATCATCTAAAGTTTGTGCAGCTCGGTCTGGGTCAATATCAAAGGTCCAGCCATCAGTACCAGTATTGCGGCCATAGTTGTACGATATGTCCCACTCCCAGCCATTTGGTCAACTTCGAGACCTCAGGTGGTAAATTAATTTAGCCTAATGCCTGAACGGAGTTAGCAAGCCTTCTTTCCTGGCTAAATGGAGTTGTATAAAATCTCTGCTCAATTCCGTAAAGCAGCAACTTTAGTTCGTCGTCAGAAGATATCTCAAACTTATGATTTTTTTCATCAAACTTTAATTTTTGCTCACCACAGTAGTCATGGATATAACTCAGCATATTGGTTTTATCATCAACCGACATTTTTTCAAGCGTGGCTACTGCTAGGCCAACTCTTTTGCGATTTGGTTTCGAGACCTTGTCCAAACCGTAGTTATTGCTAAGCTCAATAAATTCCTCATCCAGAAACGTCGCAACCTCTTCGTTAGTTGCCTCTTTATATAGCTGATCAATACCGGTGAATATACTGGAAATTGTCGCCAGACTTTTGAAAATCAGTGTGTCAGCAGCTTTGATATATACGGCATCTGGCAGAGCGTTTATCACCAGTCGGCTTTGACTTTGTTCAAGCTCTGCAACTTCACCAAACACTAAGGTTTTACGTTTTACAAAAAGGCTCGGCGTTACTTTCTGAAAATAGAAATCACCGCCCTGTACAGACAACAGATATGCTATTTTGGAAAAATTTGCTTTGGTTAAGTCGTTATAGTCTTTAGAGTCAAAATCTTGCTTCAACAGATCAATACAAAAGACTTTCTCACTGATTGGTCTGAAACAATAATTCAACCCACATAACTTGGAGATTCAAATGAAAAAGTTAGTTTCAGCAGCAGCGTTGTGCTGCATGTTAATCAGCGGCGGCGCAATGGCTCATGCTGATCACGGCATCATTAGTAGCCAACAGGCTGTCGCTATCGCGGTGAAGTCGGTGCAGCAGATGACGTTTAAAGATTTTGGTTTTGCTGTCGGCAAACTGGATACGTCATGGAAAGCGCTGGAAGCAAAGCAATTCTCGGTCGTTAGCATTGAAGAGGGCTTTTACATAGTGAGCGCGGTTAATAGCAGCAAAGCTGAACAGGTCTTTTTTAAAATCGCCAACAACGGCCAGGTATTAGATGTAAAGCCCGTTAACGATTTTTAGTTATCCGCTAAAGCTAAAGGCACTGTTAGCATGCTAACAGTGCCTTGGTCAGGTTACATACCAGCGCGTCCGTGCCTGGCTGACATAATTAACTGTGGATAGCAGTTTTAAAACATCGCCCGGATACCAATGGTCAGCGCTCTGCCAGGCAGAGGGGCATCCTCTTTGATAAGGGAACTGTGAACAAATCCAAGCTCATTTGTCAGATTAGTAGCACGTAAAAACGCTGTCATATCAACTTTTGCCAGGTTGAAGTCATAGTTAATATTGGCGTCCACCAAAGTGTAGCCCTTAGTGGTACTTTCATTGACTGCCACTTTATCCTGTCTGGCATAATGTGTTACACCGATGTCTGCGCTCCAGCTTAAGCCATTGTATTGATAACCCACACCCGTTTTGTAAGGCGGTATGCGTGGCAGGTAATCACCGCCGTCCAGTTTAGCCCGCACAGCATCAAAAAATACATTCAATGACTGGGCATTATTAAGTTTATAACGGGCTTCAAACTCCATACCGTATAAGGTGGCATCTTGCTGCTGGTATTGATACAGCGGAAAGCTGCCATCCCCGGCATGCCCTTCTTCCAGATCTTCCATCGTTAAACCAGTGTTGGATAAGTACAAGTAGTCACCCACCTTGTTGTAGAAAAAGTTATAAGTGAAGGTCAAATCGCCTTGAAAGCTACGGAAGGTGACATCAACGTTATTCGCCGTTTCTTTTTTAACATTACGTTCAGACACTTCGATTTCACCATCACGTAGCTCATAGGCTAAACCTAGCTCATAACTACTGGTAGCAATATGCGCACCATTCGAGTAGAGCTCTGCGGCGCTTGGCGCACGCTCAGAGTGACTAACGGCAAGCGCCCAGGAAAACCCCGGGGTAAATTCCCACACCAGGCCGGCGGAGGCACTAAATGCCGCAAAGGTGTCTGACAGATCACTTACCATACCCGCTTCATGGCCCAGCTCTACTGCCCCTGCACTGTGTTTCGTCCGCTCAATGCGGCCACCTAACTGCACAGTAAGGTTACCAAACTGTTTTTCTTCCAGTGCGAACAATGCGTGTGACAAGCTATCGCTATCCGGTGTAAAAGCTTCCTCACCAAATGCCTGATAATCAGCGTGTTGTAAGTGATAACCGACAGTACCATGCCAGCCAGCAATGGCCTCGTGTTCCAGTGTTATGCGGCTTTCCAATGCTTTATTTTTGAATGTAGTGCCAGGAGCACCGTCTTCAATTTCCTGATGCTGATAATCGGTATAGGCAGCGGTAAAGGCCAGTGTTTTAACTCCTGCGAAGGGGGTGTATAACTCACCGGCCATACTGAGTCGGTTCTGCTTTAATTTAGCAAATACACCTTCTTCTTCAGCGTGTTCATCAAGCTCAGTGTCTTCGCCGCCATGCTCTTCGCCGTGTTCCTCTTGAAGGCCTGGAATGCCATAGTCAGATTCCAGTCGGCCGATACTGATGCCAAATAATCCGGCATCGCCAATCAAGCTGACACCCGCATTCAATGCTTTACTTTGTGTCCAGGAATTCTCAAGGGTGTTAGTGCTTTCACCTTCGTCATTGATAAAGCGCGGCACCTCGTAGTCTGCTGTATCACGGTTAAAACCGTCGACATGCCAGGCAATGTTGTTACCGCTACCTTCATGATTCAGTGCTACCGTTTTTTCGTCAGAGACATCAACATAACGGGTCTCCAGTTTGGTCTCACTATTCGCTCTTAACTGGCGTGGAATACGGTTATCAACCACGTTCACAACGCCACCAATAGCGCCGCTGCCATACAACAAGGTTGCCGGGCCGCGCAGCACTTCTATCTGTTGTGCAGTAAGTGCATCTGCTGTTATAGCGTGATCCGGGCTAATACGTGACACATCACCGGTGCTGAGGCCGTTATTCATTACCCGTACTCTTGGGCCATCCAAACCACGAATTATCGGGCTGGACGCGACAGGTCCATAATAATTTGCATGCACACCCGGTTCGTATTTTAGTGTTTCTCCCAAAGTGGGTTCGGTGCGCCGGCTTAATTCTTCAGTGGCCAGTACTGATACCGGCGTAGCCATTTCAAGGTTGTATTTATGAATACCTGATGCTGCTACAACTATGCGTTCGATACCACCTGCGGTGAGGCTGATATCCAGTTGTGATTCATCGCCTACAGTGACAAAACTGTCTCCGTAGCCAGCAGCGGAAATATGCAGTTCTGCATTTGCCGGTGCCTGAATGCTGAATTTACCTTGCTCGTCTGCGTACACATACTGCTGAAGCCCGTGCAAATGAATACGCGCGTTTTTTAACGGCTGACCTTGCTGGTTGGTGACTACGCCAGTGTAACGCTGGACTTGCTGTTGGGCTGAAACACTGAATGTTAAGCTTATAAGCGCTGCTAAAACACTATAGCGCTTGTAAGTGGGTGATATGTTCATTATTAATACTATCTGCTGCTTGTTGTGTAATGTTATAACATTATACAGCTTTGATTAGGCACAGCAACCATAAAATTCTGGCTATTCGGTTTAAATGGTTGATGGGGTGCTCTTGCCCCACCTACTCGGTACCACCCTCAGATGGTTGATAGATCGACCCCGTAGTTGAGCTCCTCTGCGAAGTCCGGTAGTCCGTAACCGATGGTTTTC
>NZ_LCWL01000101.1:0-138485 GCF_001441695.1 Alishewanella sp. WH16-1
ATTACTACCCAGCTAAGGGCGTTGCGCTGGTCTTGACGCTGCAAATGCTTATCATCTGGTTGGAAATAAAAAACCCACTTTGGTGTTAACCTTAGTGGGTTTCTTACGAATATGGCGGACGCGGGGATTGCAGGCGGCTATCCTGCCGCCTGCCCTGCGGGCCAGCTGTTGCTGTCCAAAATTGTTCCAGACAATTTTGTTTCAGGCGGCTATCCTGCCGCCTGCCCTGCGGGCCAGCTGTTGCTGTCCCAATTTGCTCCCGGCAAATTGGTCGAACCTAACGGAGGTCCTCACCTCCCGCTGGTTTAGCATGTCGTTTAAACGCAAAAACCCGCTGAGGTTTTCACCTTAGCGGGTCATTACGAATATGGCGGACGCGGGAGGATTCGAACCTCCGACCGCTCGGTTCGTAGCCGAGTACTCTATCCAGCTGAGCTACGCGTCCATAAACTTTGCATCTTACAATAACAGCGCTTCTTCTCTCGGATGGCGGACGCGGGAGGATTCGAACCTCCGACCGCTCGGTTCGTAGCCGAGTACTCTATCCAGCTGAGCTACGCGTCCATTCCGAGAAATGGCGGAGATGGAGGGATTCGAACCCTCGATAGAGTTTCCCCTATACACCCTTAGCAGGGGTGCGCCTTCAGCCACTCGGCCACATCTCCGCGCTGTGTTGCGGCGTGTATATTAATGTCTCAGGAAAATAAGTCAAACTATTTTTAGAACCGAAAAGTCTGTTTGCCGAGCTTTTAAGCAAATCGTTGCTTATTTGACTTAAAAGCGGCAAAAGTGCTGCTTTACGGGAAAAACCGGGAGGAGGCGAAGGTTACTCACCCTCGCTGAAATTACCGCCGTTAGTATCTTTTTCGGCCTGGATCCGCATATAAATTTCTTCGCGGTGTACAGAAATGTCTTTGGGTGCGTTGACACCGATTCGTACCTGATTACCTTTAACACCCAAAACGGTTACGGTAACTTCATCACCGATCATCAGGGTTTCACCCACTCGACGCGTCAGAATAAGCATGCGATTGCTCCTTTGCCTGTCACCACAGAGCTCTGTCTCTGTGCTGTTATTAGATTAGCGCTGAATCATAGCTCAGCGCCAGTGTATTTAAAACTTTTCTTATATCCGATTATACCGTTAACCGCTTACAGCCGCTCGCTAATATAGTCGAATGCCGCCTTTAATACGGCCGGCAGTGCTGCTGTATCGGTGCCGCCAGCTTGTGCCATATCAGGGCGGCCACCGCCTTTACCGCCGAGCTGACCCGCTGCCCAGCCAACCAATTGACCGGCATGTACCTTGGCAGTTAAATCACTGCTAACGCCAGCAATTAAACTGACTTTGTCATCATTTACGGTGGCCAGTAACACCACTGAGGAGCCAAGTTTGTTCTTCAGCTCATCCAGCAGAGTACGCAGTGCTTTGGGATCGGTTTGTTCCAGCTGTTGCACCAGCACCTTAACCTCACCCAGTTGCTGCACATTCGCCGTTAATGAAGCTCCGGCATAACTGGCCAACTTAGCCTTTAACTGCTCGATTTCTTTTTCCAGCTGCTTGCTGCGGTCCAGTGTTTGCTGTACCCGCTCAGCCAGACTAAAGGCATCACCTTTTAACAAGCTGGCAGCCTGGCTAATTTGCAGATCTAACTGCTGCAAGTACTGAATGGCGGCCGGGCCACTAACGGCTTCAATCCGCCGCACACCTGAGGCGATACCGCCTTCACTGACAATTTTAAAGAAACCAATGTCACCTGTGCGTTCGACGTGCGTACCGCCACAGAGTTCAATCGAGAAGTCGCCCATGCTCAGTACCCGCACTTCGTCGTCATACTTCTCGCCAAACAGCGCCATGGCGCCGGCTGCTTTCGCCGCTTCAATAGGCATTACGCGCGTCAGCAATGGCAGGTTCAGTTGGATTTGTTCGTTAACCATTTGCTCCAATTGCTGCAGCTCAGCAGGTTTTACCGCTTCAAAATGCGAAAAGTCAAAACGCAGCCGCTCCGGTCCAACCAGCGAGCCTTTCTGCGTGACGTGCTCGCCCAGTACTTTACGTAAGGCGGCATGCAATAAGTGCGTTGCCGAATGGTTTTTACGAATGGCATTACGCCGCGCTAGATCAATAGTCGCCTCAACCTGATCACCGACCTTGAGCTCGCTACTTGCTTCGACCTTATGGGCAAAGGCTTTGGCAATCTTTTGCGTATCCAGTACCGCCAACACCGCACCGTTCTGCAGTTTAAAGCTACCGGTGTCGCCAATCTGACCACCTGATTCGGCATAGAACGGTGTGCTATCCAGGATCACCAGGCCGGTTTCACCTGCGGCTAAGGTTTTTACCTGCTGACCGTCTTTGATAATTTCCTGTACTCTGGCATTACCAAAATGCTCGGTGTAACCGGTAAAGCTGGTCTGTACCGCTGATGTCAGTTGCTGGTTATAGTCCAGACCAAAGTTACTGGCTTGCTGCGCCCGCTTGCGCTGCTCTGCCATGGCGGCATCAAAACCCGCCTGATCAATGCTCAGGCCACGCTCACGCGCCACGTCATTGGTCAGGTCTACCGGGAAGCCGTAGGTATCGTACAGTTTAAATACCAGCGTGCCGGGAATTTCTGTGCCGACAAGACCCGACAGCTCTTCATCCAGAATTTGTAAGCCCCGCTCCAGCGTTTTGCCAAACTGTTCCTCTTCCTGTTGCAGTGCTTTTTCAATAATCGCCTGTTTCGCCCGCAGTTCAGGGTATGCATCACCCATTTCAGCAGCCAAAGCAGCGACTAACTTATAGAAAAAGGCGCCCTTGGCACCCAGCTTATTACCGTGACGCACAGCGCGGCGGATAATCCGGCGTAGTACATAACCACGACCTTCATTCGATGGCATCACACCATCGACAATTAAAAAGGCGCAGCTGCGAATATGGTCAGCCACCACCCGCAGCGATTTGTCTGTCAGATCGGTAGCACCGGTGGCTTCAGCCGCGGCTTTAATCAGCGCAACAAAGGTATCAATTTCGTAGTTGCTGTGTACGTGCTGCAAAATGGCTGCGATCCGCTCCAACCCCATACCGGTGTCGACACTGGGTTTTGGCAAGGGTTGCATTTCACCGCTGGCCAGGCGGTTAAACTGCATAAAGACGATATTCCAGATCTCGATAAAACGATCGCCATCTTCTTCCGCAGAGCCCGGCGGGCCACCCCAAATATGGTCGCCATGATCATAGAAAATTTCAGTACAAGGACCGCAAGGGCCGGTATCACCCATCGCCCAGAAGTTATCTGACGCATAAGGTGCGCCCTTATTGTCGCCAATGCGGATAATCCGATCGGCTGGCACGCCGATGTCGTTTTGCCAGATCGCGAAGGCTTCATCATCGGTGGCATAAACCGTAACCAGTAACCGCTCTCTCGGTAATTTCACCACTTCGGTCAGGAATTCCCAGGCATACCGAATCGCATCCTGTTTAAAATAATCACCAAAGCTGAAGTTGCCTAACATTTCAAAAAAGGTATGGTGACGGGCGGTATAACCGACGTTCTCTAAATCATTATGCTTACCACCGGCGCGCACGCAGCGCTGTGCGGAGACAGCACGACTGTAACTGCGCTGATCCTGGCCCAGAAACACGTCTTTAAACTGCACCATGCCAGCATTAGTAAATAACAGGGTGGCATCGTTGCCAGGGATTAACGAACTGCTCGGTACCACAGCGTGGCCTTTACCGGCGAAGAAATCAAGGAAGGCTTGCCTGATAGCGGCGGATGTCATGCTCATGAAAAATCCTGTTAAGTTAATCGGTTACATTAGTATCACTAAACACGGCCCGAATTTGCTCACTGCTAAAGCCGCGACGTTGCAAATAGGCCATACGCTTCATTTTTTCCTGATAATCACCAGGCGCCTTAGCGGCAAATTTCTTTTGGTAGCTTTGCCTGGCTAACTCCCACCAATCTATTTCAAGTTGTTCCGCCATGGCCGACACCTGTTCAGCGCTAAACTGATGTTGCCGGCATTCACGCAGAATAAACTGATAACCATAGCCTTGCTGGCTGCGATGGCGCAGTATCATCTCTAAAAACCGCAGCTCGTCCAGGTATCCTTGCTCTTGACACCATGCTAAGACGGCACTTTGCTCTGCTGCACTGGCACCCTTTTGTTGCAGTTTTCGGCTCAGTTCTGCCTTGCTGTGCTCGCGTCGGCTCAGCCAGTTTACCGCCGCTTTTTTAAACTCTGTCAACGCCATCAGACTTCCAGAACACCGTCCTGTTGCGGATTTAGCTTTAACGCAAATACTTCATTAAAGGATAAAAACCAGCTAATCATCAACAGTGGGATCACCACCACCAGAGCTAACAGCATCGTAGGTATACTAAGGATGATTAGGGCCACTGACAACAGCATAAAAATCAGCAGCGAGCTGATATTACGCCAGCACGCCAGCAGAGCGGCGCCCAGAATTATCAATAAGCGCTGCTCTTTCAGGAAAAACGCTATGGCAATAGCGTAACAGATCCACAGTTTAATAAAAAACACCGTTAGCAACAGCGCCATCACTTGCAAGGATAAACTACTATCCAGTTCGCGGGTTTCTTGTAATCGAATTACCGCTTCTGCGGTTTGGGATTGGAAAATCATCACCACCAGCGTAGTGACGACAAACTCACTAATCGAAATCAGGATCAGACTGCGCCGGCAGCTTGCATCTTTAAAGGCATGAAATAACCAACTCAGGTCAATTTTTTGCTGTTGTTGCACACCAGCGATAGCATGATAAAAACCAGCAGTAAAAAATGCACTGACCAGCACACCAATAATTAGGGTTATGCTGCTTAACGCTGCCAGATACGTCACCACGTAAGTCAGTAACAGCATTTGAATAAATAGCAGTGGGTACTGTTTGAAAATATCCCAAGCCTGCTTCAGCCAGTTGATAGCAGCCAGTGCCGGTACCCGGCGAATAATCAGTTTTATCTGAAACGGCTTTTCCACGCGAACTCCACTAAGACCACCGGCTTCACGCCGGTAAAAAGGCCCCTATCATACTGCAAAGCCAGTATAAAACGGAGCCTTTCTGCGTAAAAAATGCCTGTTGCAGCGGCATTAACGCTGCTGAATTTAGCGCAGATTCGGCGCCAGCCAGCTTTCGGCCTGTTGCTCGCTCCAGCCTTTGCGCTTTGCATAGTCCGCCAGCTGATCACGGTCGATTTTACTGACGGCAAAATATTTGCTGTCGGGATGGGCAAAGTACCAGCCACTGACCGCGGCGCCGGGCCACATGGCATAGCTTTCAGTAAGCTGCATCTGGATTTGTGCCGGCACGTCCAATAACTGAAATAAGGTACCTTTCTCAGTGTGCTCTGGGCAGGCCGGATAGCCGGGCGCGGGCCGAATGCCTTGATACAGCTCGCGGATCAGTTGTTCATTATCCAGCTGTTCATTGGCGGCATAACCCCAATATTCGCGCCGTACTTTTAAATGCAGATACTCTGCCAGCGCTTCGGCCAAACGATCGGCCAGCGCCTTGACCATAATGCTATTGTAATCATCATGTGCTGCCGCATACTGCGCCGCCAGCTCATCAGCACCGAAGCCGGTCGTCACCGCAAAGGCACCCACATAGTCCGCAATGCCGGAGCCAACAGGGGCAACAAAATCTGCCAGACTACAATTCGGCGCATTATTCCGTAGCGCCAGTTGCTGTCGCAGATTATGCAGGCGGCAGCGCTCGGTGGTGCGGCTGTCATCCTGGTAGATGATAATATCATCGCCATCACTGTTGGCCGGGAAAAAACCAAAGGCTGCTTTACCACTAATCAGGTTATCTTTGATCATCTGATCCAGTAGCGCATTGGCATCCTGATACACCTTCCGCGCTTCCAGCCCAACTTCAGCATGTTGCAAAATCGCCGGAAACTTGCCGGACAGCTGCCAGGTGAGGAAAAACGGTGTCCAGTCGATGTAGTCGCGCAGTACCTGTAAATCAACCTGCTGCCAGTAATGCACACCAGGCTGTTTCGGCGCCGGCGCGACTTTCGTTAAATCCAGCGGGAATTTATTTTGCCGTGCCTCGGCCAGACTTAGCATCCGCTCACCGGGCCGACTGCGCTGATGCTGCTCCACCGCAATACGGTATTCTTCTGCCACCCGGGCCAGATAGGCCGGTTTTTGTTCGGCACTGATCAGCGCCTGCACCACCGAGACGCTCCGCGAGGCATTGGGTACGTAGACCACGCCATGCGCATAATGCGGCGCGATCTTGACTGCGGTGTGCGCCTTGGATGTGGTCGCGCCGCCGATTAACAACGGAATGGTAAAACCGAGCCGGGTCATTTCTTTGGCAACATGCACCATTTCATCCAGCGACGGCGTAATGAGGCCAGATAAACCAATCACATCAACCTGTTGTTCTTTGGCTACGCGCAGGATCTCAGCGCAGGACACCATCACACCCAGATCGATCACTTCAAAGTTATTACACTGCAGCACCACCCCGACGATATTTTTGCCGATATCGTGCACATCGCCTTTTACCGTTGCCAGCAGGACTTTACCCTGCGCCCGGCCACCGGCTTTCTCCTGCTCAATATAGGGTTGCAGGTAAGCAACAGCTTTTTTCATCACCCGAGCTGACTTGACCACCTGCGGCAGAAACATCTTGCCTTCACCAAACAGATCACCGACGACGTTCATGCCATCCATCAGCGGGCCTTCAATCACATGCAGTGGCCGCTCTGCCTGCTGCCGGGCATCTTCGGTGTCCTGCTCGATAAAATCGGTAATGCCTTTTACCAGCGCATGCTCCAGCCGCTTATTTACCGGCAGGCTGCGCCAGGCATCGTCCACTTTCTCGGCGACACTGCCATCGCCTTTAAACTGCGCGGCAATCTCTAACAGGCGTTCGGTGGCATCCGGACGACGATTTAGAATCACATCCTCTACCCGCTCTCTTAGCAAGGGCGGGATATCGTCATACACCGCCAGCTGACCTGCATTAACGATGCCCATATCCATACCGGCCGCAATAGCATGGTATAGAAATACTGAGTGGATAGCTTCGCGAACTGGATCGTTACCACGAAACGAAAACGACACATTGGATACGCCGCCGGAAATCTTGGCATAAGGGCAAAGCCGCTTGATTTCACGGGTCGCCTCAATAAAGTCCACCGCGTAGTTGTTGTGCTCTTCAATACCGGTAGCCACCGCGAAAATATTGGGGTCAAAAATGATATCTTCAGGCGGAAAACCAATTTGCTCAGTCAGGATCTGATAAGCGCGTTGACAGATTTCAACTTTGCGGGCCTTGGTATCAGCTTGCCCCACCTCGTCAAACGCCATCACCACCACGGCCGCGCCATAGCGGCGCAACAACTTTGCCTGCTGTAAAAAGCTCGCTTCACCTTCTTTCAGCGAAATCGAGTTCACTACCGCCTTACCCTGAATACACTTTAGCGCCGCTTCAATCACGTCCCACTTCGAGGAGTCGACCATAATCGGCACCCGGGCGATATCCGGCTCTGCTGCCAACAGCGTTAAATAGCGCACCATGGCGGCCTTGCTGTCCAGCATCCCCTCATCCATATTGATGTCGATGATCTGGGCGCCGTTTTCAACCTGTTGCCGCGCCACGTCCAGCGCCGCTTCGAAATCGCCTTTTAAAATCAGTTTTTTAAATTTCGCCGAGCCGGTGACATTAGTCCGCTCGCCGATATTGATAAATCTTGCCTGCTGTTGCATTACCACTCCACCGCAAAGGCTTCTAGGCCGGCCAGATGAAAACTATGATCGGCCGCTTTTGGTTGCCGCGGCGGCGCATCTTTTACCGCCTCGGCAATGGCTTTAATATGCTCTGGCGTGGTACCACAGCAGCCACCGACGATATTTAAGAACCCCTGTTTGGCCCAATCAGCAATTTCTGCTGCCATCACCTCAGCGCCTAAATCGTATTCGCCAAACTCATTCGGCAAACCGGCATTCGGGTGCACCGAGACATAGGCTTCGGAAATGGTGGCCAGGGTTTCGACATAAGGACGCAGCAAATCCGGCCCCAGCGCACAATTCAGGCCAAAGGTCACCGGCTTGACATGCGCCAGCGAATAATAAAACGCTTCGGTCGTTTGGCCGGACAACGTGCGGCCCGAGGCATCGGTGATGGTACCCGAGATCATCACCGGTAACTCCAGCTGCAGCTCTTCAAACACCTCCAACACGGCAAAAGCTGCTGCCTTGGCATTCAGCGTATCGAAAATGGTTTCCAGCATAATAATATCGGCGCCACCTGCAATCAGCGCCCGGGTCGATTCCTTGTAAGCAAGCACTAACTCATCAAAGCTGACATTGCGAAATCCCGGATCGTTAACGTCTGGCGAAATCGAGGCAGTACGGTTAGTGGGTCCTAACACACCGGCGACAAAACGGGGTTTGTCGGGTTGCTGAGCTGTGACTTCGTCACAAACCCGCCGCGCCAGTGCCGCCGCCTCACGATTGATCCGCTCTGACAGGTGCGCCATCTGATAATCATGCATCGCAATGGTAGTGGCGTTAAAGGTATTGGTCTCAATAATGTCCGCCCCGGCCAACAAGTAGTGCCGGTGAATATCGGCAATGAGTTCCGGTTGAGTAAGGACTAACAAATCGTTGTTACCTTTGAGATCGCACGGCCAATCGGCGAATTCCGCGCCGCGATAACCGGCTTCATCCAGGCGGTGTTGTTGGATCATTGTGCCCATAGCGCCATCCAGCACCAAAATACGTGAGGCCAGCAGCTGGCGTAGTTGCTGTGGCGTTAAACGAAGCTTTGTCATTAACTGTTGCCTATCTGATTCAGGTCAAAGGGCGTAGCCTGGTAAACGTAATAGTTTAACCAGTTACTGAATAATAAAAAGGCGTGCGCCTGCCATAATTTCAGCGGCCCCTGGGCCGGATCATTATTCCGGTAGTAGTTCTCTGGCAAACGCGGCGCCAAACCGGCCGCCAGGTCACGTTGATACTCATCATCCAGCGTGGTCAGATCATATTCCGGATGCCCGGTAACAAAGATCCGGCTACCACTGCTGTTTTGCAGCAAATAGGCACCGGTGACATCGGCTTCAGCCAGGATATGCAAATCATCATGCTGTTGGTATTTTTGTTTTGGCACCTGCGCATAACGTGAATGTGGTACCAGAAATTGCTGGTCAAAGCCGCGTAGCAGCGGGCTAAACGGCTGTACTACGTCCTGCCAGTAAACTCCGGATAACTTTTCGCCGCGAATTTCCCGCTGTAAGCCGTAGTAATGATACAGCGCAGCATGGGCGGCCCAACATAAAAACAGCGTCGAGGTAACATGGGTATCCGCCCAGCGCAGGATCTCACCAAACTGCTGCCAGTAGGTGACATCTTCGTAATCGACCAGCCCCAGCGGCGCTCCGGTAATAATCAAACCATCATATTTCTGCCCCTGCACATCAGAAAAGTAACGATAGAAGCAGTTTAAATGGCTCTCTGGTGTATGTTTACTGACATGATCATCGATGCGGATCAGCTCAATATCCAGCTGCAGCGGGCTATTCGCTAATAAACGTAATAACTGAATTTCAGTCACAATTTTATTTGGCATTAAATTCAGAATCGCGATCCGTAATGGCCGGATATCCTGGGCTGCCGCCCGGCTCTCGGTCATTACAAAGACATTCTCTGCTGATAAAGCTTCTACTGCAGGTAACTGGTCAATCACTTTAATAGGCATAGCTGGCTCCGCCTGTGGCTAGCACCATACTGAACCTGAGTCTGGTTAGTCAGCTGGCGCCCCTGATAACTTCTATACGTTTAGACGTCTAAATAAGGCGTATTATGCCGTACTATGCCAGAAAAGCAACAGCCGTCTGTCGCAGCGGTGATGACTGCGGCCGGTAAGGGCCAGCGGCAACTGACCATTCCACTACCGAAACTTGAGGTATCAAAATCGTGTTGTGAGAGTGTTGAGTGTTGAGTGTTGAGTGTTGAGTGTTGAGTGTTGAGTGTTGAGTGTTGAGTAGAAGATGGGGACTTGCCTGGCGAGGGCGTAAAATCATTTTTGTTATTATTTGCGATTCACTTATAAAAAACTCCGGAGCTTTTCAGGTCCGGAGTTTTGTTGTTTTAATCAGATGCGGCAGAGCTTAAAGCTCTTCCGGCTCTGGTATATCCATCACATCGTCAGTAGCAACGGCTTCACCTGGTTTTAATAACAGCCGTGCCCGCAGCTCTTTCTCGATTTCATCCGCGATGGCGGTGTTTTCCTGCAGGAACTTCATCGCATTGGCTTTACCCTGACCAATCTTATTGCCCTGATAGGCGTACCAGGCGCCTGACTTATCGACTAAGCCTTGCTGTACGCCCAGGTCAATCAGCTCACCCAGTTTGTTGATACCGGCGCCATACTGAATAATAAACTCAGCTTGTTTGAATGGCGGAGCCACTTTGTTTTTTACCACCTTAACCCGGGTTTCGTTACCGGTAATTTCATCGCCTTCTTTTACCGAGCCAATACGACGGATATCTAAACGTACTGAGGCATAGAATTTCAGCGCATTACCACCGGTGGTGGTTTCCGGGTTACCAAACATTACACCGATCTTCATCCGGATCTGGTTGATAAAGATACACAGGGTATTGGAGCGTTTGATATTAGCAGTCAGTTTACGCAGTGCCTGTGACATTAAACGGGCCTGTAAACCCATATGGCTGTCACCCATGTCACCTTCAATTTCTGCTTTTGGCGTTAAGGCGGCGACCGAGTCCACAATCACCACGTCTACGGCGGCAGAACGCACCAACATGTCGCAGATCTCCAGCGCCTGCTCACCGGTATCTGGCTGAGAAACTAACAGCTTATCGACATCCACGCCTAATTTCTTCGCATACACCGGATCCAACGCATGTTCGGCATCAATAAAGGCGCAGGTTTTACCGCTACGCTGTGCTTCGGCAATCACCTGCAGCGTTAAGGTGGTTTTACCGGAGGACTCAGGACCATAAATTTCTACAATCCGGCCATAAGGTAAGCCGCCAATGCCCAGTGCAATATCCAGCCCCAGTGAGCCAGTGGATACCGCTTCAATATCCAGGGCCGTGCTGTCGCCCAGCCGCATAATAGAACCTTTACCGAACTGGCGTTCAATCTGGCTTAGTGCCGCACTTAATGCCTTTTGTTTGTTGTCGTCCATTGGTCGCTCCGGAAAAATTAGGTTAAGCCTTTAACAACTGTATGAGCATACAGTAGTCTAGTTTGTTGGGGCTGTCAATAACAAGATGCATTGTCTGAGCGCATGTTCAATCGCCTGCTGGCGGATTTGCTGCCGGTCGCCAGCAAAATGCAATTGCTGAGTGCTGACCGTCCCATCAATACTAAAACCGAAACAGACAGTACCGACCGGTTTCTTTGCCGTGCCACCGGTAGGGCCAGCAATGCCGGAGATGGCAATCGCAATGCTGGCGCCCGCCGCCTGGGCTGCGCCACTGGCCATCTCGGCTACCGTTTGCTCACTGACAGCGCCATATTGTAATAACGTTGCGCTGCGTACCCCTAACAATTGCTGCTTGGCTTTATTGCTATAGGTAACAAAGCTGCGGTCAACATAGGCCGAGCTGCCGGCTACTGCGGTCAGCCAGTAGGCAACCCCACCACCGGTGCAGGATTCTGCAGTGGTGATACTGGCTTTTTTCCGTAATAATAGCTGCCCTAGTTCAGTGGCAAGCGCTAAGCTTGTTGTTTCCGCTGTCATATTTGATCCAACAGGAAGTGTTAGCACCATTATGCCGTCAGACCAGAAACCGGAGCAAGCGTTAAGCAATCATACCCCGATGATGCAGCAATATCTGGCACTGAAAAGCCAGCATCCGCAGATCTTATTGTTTTACCGGATGGGTGATTTTTACGAACTATTTTATGAAGATGCGAAAAAGGCTGCCGCCCTGTTAGATATTTCGCTGACCAAACGCGGTCAAAGCGCCGGTGAACCGATCCCGATGGCCGGCGTGCCCTATCATGCCGTTGAAGGTTATCTGGCGCGTCTGGTGCAATTGGGTGAGTCGGTCGCCATTTGCGAACAGATCGGCGATCCGGCGACCAGCAAGGGACCGGTAGAGCGCAAGGTGGTGCGGATTGTTACCCCGGGCACCGTGACCGACGAGGCGTTACTGAATGAGCGGCAGGATAATTTACTCTGTGCCATCAGTGAAAGTCGCAGCCACTTTGGTCTGGCGCAACTGGATCTGACCAGCGGCCGTTTTTTGCTGAATCAGGTCAGTCATGCCGATGATTTGGCCGCCTTGCTGCAACGGCTGAATCCGGCGGAATTGCTCTATCCGGAAAATTTTAGTCTACCGCACCTGACCGAACGCAAAGGCGCCCGCCGCCGTCCGGTATGGGAGTTTGAACTGGCCAGTGCCGAGCGCTTACTGTGCCAGCAATTTGGTACCCGCGATCTACAAAGCTTTGGCGTGTTGGAAGCGCCGGTTGCGCTGATGGCCGCCGGCTGTTTGATGCAATATGTCAAAGATACCCAGCGCGCTCAGTTACCGCATTTACGCAGTATCGCACTGGAGCGGCCGGATGATTTTATCGTGCTGGATGCGGCCACCCGCCGCAATCTGGAATTAACCCATACCTTAAATGGGCAAACTGAACATACGCTGGCGGCTGTGCTGGATAAAACCCAGACTGCCATGGGCTCTCGCTTACTGAAGCGCTGGATCCATGCGCCGCTGCGTAACCACACTCAGCTTAATCAGCGGCTGGATGCGGTACAGGAACTGACAGAGGATTTTCAGGCGCTGCAGCCCTCACTAAAGCAAATCGGCGATATCGAGCGGATCCTGGCCCGGCTGGCCCTGCGCAGCGCCCGGCCCCGCGATTTTGCCCGGCTGCGCCAGGCGCTAACCGAGCTGCCAGAGCTACAGCAGCAGTTACTGCATGCCAACAGTCAGCTGCTACAGCAGCATCAGCAGGCCACCCTGCCGGTGCCGGAGCTAGCTGAATTATTACAACGCGCTATCGTCGAGTCACCACCAGTGCTGATCCGTGATGGCGGCGTCATTGCTTCGGGCTATGATGCCGAGCTTGATGAATGGCGGGCGCTGGCTGAAGGTGCCACCGACTACTTACAGCAACTGGAACTGCGCGAGCGTGAGCGTACCGGTATTAGTTCGTTAAAAGTCGGCTTTAACAAGATTCATGGTTTTTATATCGAAACCGGTCGCAGTGCTGATACCAGGGTGCCGCCGGAGTATGTGCGCCGGCAAACACTGAAAAATAATGAACGCTATATTATTCCGGAGCTAAAAGAATACGAAGATAAGGTACTGGGTAGCCAAAGCAAGGCACTGGCGCTGGAAAAACAGCTCTATGATGCGCTGTTTGACGCCGTGAGCCCCTATCTGGCGCAGCTGCAACAGCTGGCACAAGCCTTGTCTGAACTGGATGTGCTCTGCAGCTTTGCCGAGTGTGCGGTGCTGTATCAGTATTGCCGGCCGCTATTAACTGAGCAGATCGGTATTCAGCTGACCCAAGCGCGGCACCCGGTGGTGGAACGGGTGCTAAAGGCGCCCTTTATTGCCAATCCGTTGCAATTAGACGCCTCACGGCGGATGCTGATGATCACCGGCCCCAATATGGGCGGTAAATCAACCTATATGCGGCAAACCGCCCTGATTGCTCTAATGGCCGCCATCGGCAGCTTTGTGCCGGCAGAGCAGGCAGTAATTGGCCCTATGGATCGGATTTTCACCCGGATTGGTGCCTCTGATGATCTGGCGTCCGGCCGCTCGACCTTTATGGTGGAGATGACGGAAACCGCGACCATTCTGCATCATGCTACGGCACAAAGTCTGGTATTGATGGATGAAATTGGCCGTGGCACCAGTACCTATGATGGCCTGAGTCTGGCCTGGGCCTGTGCCGACTATCTGGCCAATCAACTGCAGGCGTTAACCCTGTTTGCTACCCATTATTTTGAACTGACCAGTCTGGCGCAGCAATTACCTGCCGTCGCTAATGTCCATCTGGATGCGGTTGAGCACGGTGATGGCATTGTATTTATGCATCATGTGCAGGAAGGCGCCGCCAGCAAGAGTTTTGGCCTGCAGGTCGCCCAGCTGGCCGGGGTGCCAAGACCGGTGATTCAACTGGCACGACAGAAACTGCGGCAGTTAGAACAAAACGGGCCAGCGACGACGCCTGAACCTGTGACCCAACTGGAATTACTGGCGCCGGAGCATCCGCTGCTGGCTCAGCTACGTCAGCTAAATCCGGATGAACTGAGTGCCCGCCAGGCGTTGGATTATCTGTATCAACTGAAACAACAGCTGGACATTTGATGAGCAGCAGAATGCGTCTTAATGATTGGAGCCTGTCGGCCGTGGTGGCCGGTTTTGTTGCGGTGCTGGTTGGCTTTGCCAGTTCAGTGGCGATTGTGTTTCAGGCCGCAGCAGCGGCCGGTGCCGACAACGCCGTGATGGCGTCCTGGCTGTTGGCATTGGGTATAGGGATGGCGCTGACCTGTATTGGTCTATCCTGGTATTACAAGGCTCCGGTGATTACCGCCTGGTCTACGCCAGGCGCCGCGCTGCTGGCCACCAGCCTGCAGGGTCTGACGCTGGCGGAAGCGACCGGGGTCTTTATCTTTACTGCATTACTTGGGCTACTCATTGGCCTAAGCGGCATGTTTGAACGCCTGACCCGGCTGATCCCACTGCCACTTGCCAGCGCCATGCTGGCCGGCATTCTGCTGCAATTTGGCTTTGCCATCTTTAGCAGTCTGCAACAGCAACTGCTGTTGGTCGGCGCCATGTGTTTAACCTACCTGCTTGCCAAAGCCCTGCTGCCACGGTACGCCATCCTGGCAGTATTAGGCTGTGGTTTACTGCTGGTTTGGCTCGGCGGTGAGCTCGACCTCTCCGCCGTCAAGCTGACACTGGCAACACCGGTATGGGTTACGCCGGCGTTTTCGCTATCGGCCTTGCTGGGGGTGGGCTTACCGCTGCTGCTGGTAACCATGGCGTCACAAAATATTCCCGGTGTCGCAGTGTTACGCGCCAGTGGTTACCAAACACCGGTCTCACCACTGATTAGCAGCACGGCGCTAAGCACGCTGCTATTGGCGCCGCTGGGCGCGTTTTCGATTAACCTGGCGGCCATAACTGCAGCAATCTGTAGTGGTAATGAAGCGCATCCCGACAGCAGCAAACGCTATATTGCCGGCATCGCTGCCGGGATCTTTTATCTGCTGTTTGGCCTCGCCGGCGCCACTGTGGTCGCGCTGTTTGCGGCCTTCCCTACTGAGATGGTGGCCGCGCTGGCCGGGCTGGCGCTGCTGGGCACCATAGCCGCTAACCTGCAAAGCTGTACTGCCGATGCTGAGTATCGGGAAGCCGCCGTAATTACCCTGCTGGTCACCGCATCCGGCGCCAGTTTGTTTGGCATTGCCTCAGCATTCTGGGGCTTAGTGGCCGGGGCCGTCACGGTCTTAATCCAACGCCTGACACGACGAACTGACGCCGGCTAAGGCTTGCTGTCAGAGCGGATTCCGCGCTAAGCTCCTGCCTCTCTGATCTTATCAATAACAACAAAAAGGATGCAGCATGCGCTTAGCGAAACTGGCCTCTCTGGTCTCCGCCCTCTTGCTCAGTGGTACTCTCAGTGGTACTGCCCTGGCACAAAGCAAAGTCGTGACCGAAGCGGAAGCCCGGGCTTTACATCAGCAAATTCTGACTATTGATACCCATGTCGATATCGGCCGTGGCTATGCGACGCACCTGCTCGATCCGGGTGGCTTTACCAAAGCCCAGGTCGATCTGCCCAAGATGCGTGCCGGCGGCCTGGATGCCGTGTTTCTGATCGTTTATGTCGGTCAGGGAGCCCTGACCCCGGAGGCTTATCAGCAAGCTGCCGCCACTGCCGAGAATAGCTATCAGGCCATAATGCGGATGATCCGTGCCTATCCACAGCAGGTTGGGCTGGCGAAAACGGCAGCCGAAGTTGAAGCCCTGCATGCAGCAGGCAAACGCATTGTGCTGCTGGGGATGGAGAATGCCTATCCGCTCGGCGACAGTGTCAAAGACGTCGCGAAATGGGCCGAGCGAGGCATCCGCTACGTTAGCTTTACCCATATCGGTCATAACCAATTTTCCGGCAGTTCTAACCCACGCGCAGATCTGAATGATGCAGCTGAAGATCCGGGCTTATCCGTCTTGGGCCGGCAACTCGTCGCTGAACTAAACCGCTATGGCATTCTGATTGACGTGTCGCACGTCGGTAAAAAGTCGATGCTCGAAGCCATTAAGCTGTCAAAGGCGCCGGTTATCGCCTCGCATTCCGGCGCCATGTCGGTACACGCTAACCTGCGTAATCTGGATGACGAACAACTCGATGCGATTAAAGCCAATGGCGGTGTCGCGCAGATGGTCGCCTTTCGCAGCTATGTAGCCGAGCTCGATCCGGGGCTCAATGCTGAAATTAGCAAACTGCGCGCAAAATACCTGCCAAACGGCTGGGCTAATGCCAACGAACAGGACCGCAATAGCTACGATACCGAACTGGCCAGCCTGCGTAAGCAGTTCCCGGATGTCACTGTCGCGCAGTTTGTCGATCATATTGACTATAGTGTGCAGCGCCTCGGCATCGAACATGTTGGCATTGCCTCGGATTTTGATGGCGGTGGCGGTGTACAGGGCTGGGAAGATGCCAGCGAAACCCTAAATGTGACCTGGGAGCTGATGCGCCGTGGCTATACCAAAGCACAAATCGAAGCGCTCTGGGGTGGTAATGTGTTGCGGATCTTACGTCAGGCCGAGCAGGTTGCCGCAAAACGTCAATAGTAGCGCGGTCCTGCGGGATGTGTTAATAAACGGAAACGCTCCTACCAGGGGCGTTTTGTTATTCGTGGAATAAGCGCTTATTCCTGAAACAGCGTCTCGATATTTAACCCCTGGTGGGTGACGATTTCCCGCAACCGACGCAGCGCCTCAACCTGAATTTGCCGCACCCGCTCCCGGGTCAGGCCAATTTCATGCCCCACATCTTCCAAAGTCGAGGGTTCATAGCCCAGCAAGCCAAAGCGTCGTGCCAGTACTTCGCGCTGTTTTGGGTTTAACTCCTGCAACCAGATCACCAGATGCTGGCGGATATCCTGATCCTGTAATTCCAGCTCGGGTCCCAGTTCCTTTTCATCGGCTAGTACATCCAATAACTGCTTTTCGGAAGCACCGGCAACCGGCGTATCGACCGAAGCGATTTTTTCATTTAACTTTAGCATCTTACGTACTTCTTCTACCGGCTTATCCAGCGCAGCAGCGATTTCTTCCGGCGTCGGCTCGTGATCCAGCTTTTGTGATAATTCGCGAGCAGCGCGCAGATAAATATTGAGCTCTTTAACCACATGGATCGGTAAGCGGATGGTACGCGTTTGGTTCATTATCGCGCGTTCGATGGTCTGGCGGATCCACCAGGTGGCGTAAGTCGAAAACCGAAAACCGCGCTCGGGGTCGAATTTTTCTACCGCGCGGATTAAGCCAAGGTTGCCCTCTTCAATCAGATCCAACAAGGCTAAACCACGGTTGATATAGCGACGGGCAATTTTCACCACCAGCCGCAGGTTACTCTCAATCATCCGCTTTCTGGCGGCCTGATCGCCCTTTAAGGCCAAGCGGGCAAAGTAGACTTCTTCTTCGGCACTTAACAGTGGCGAGAAGCCGATTTCACCGAGGTAAATTTGCGTGGCATCCAGCGTTTTCTGGCTGTCATCCCGCACGAAGATTTCATCACTTACCGTCTCATCGGCCGAGAGCTCCAGCAATTCCGGGTCCAGATCCTCATCAACCAGCAGCGCATCGTCTGCTAACTCGTCTTCTTTGAAGTCTGTCAGATCATTGTCTTTTGTCGTCATATCCATTCTCCCCGTACCTAAGGCGCTCTAACCGAGCATGGGCGCATCCCAGCCTGCTGTTACCATTATTATTATTTTAATTTTTTGTGTATTATTTAGGCAAATAACGTAACGGGTCAACTGATTTTCCACGAAAACGAATTTCAAAATGCAAACGGGTAGATGCTGCATCGGTATCGCCCATCTCGGCAATCTGTTGCCCGGCTTTCACTTCCTGGCGCTCTTTGACCAATAATCTTTTGTTGTGTGCATAAGCGCTTAAATAATCATCATTATGCTTAATAATGACCAGGTTGCCGTAGCCGCGAAGTGCACTGCCGGCATACACCACCTGGCCATCTGCCGCCGCATTCACTCTGCTGCCATCACGACCACCAATCTGTACGCCTTTAACGCCATTTTCCGCAGTCGAGAACCGTGCCAGTAGCGGCCCTCTTATCGGCCAGTGCCAATGCACTTTATGCGCTGCGGCACTCACTGCAGGTTCAGCTGGCTGGTTATTTACTGCTTGACCATAACCCTTTTGCTGATTAGCTGCAACTGATTTAGCTCGGGTCGGATTACTGGTATTATTACCCGCCAGCGCAGTACCTGAACGGACTACTGGGTTACCAGCATGAGGTTGTAAGCGAATGACCTGACCCGGATAAATGATATAGGGAGCCCGGATATTATTCCGGGTGGCCAGGGTGCGATAATCTTGCCCAGCACGAAAAGCTATCGAATATAAAGTATCGCCACGCTGCACAATATACTGATTGCCGCTTAGCTCGGCCTGTTGTCTTTGCGCGATCTGTTGTTTGCGAAGTTCAAGCGTGGTAACGGGCGCCGGTGCAGAACGACCGGCGCAAGCGGTAAGGACAATCAGACACAATAACAGTGCTATCCGGCTGATCCAGAGCGAAACAGACAGACTTTGGCACGGTGTCATGCAAGCGGCAGCGATAGTTTACTCCTTATTGCTGGCTGCGGTCCTTTTATCCGGGGAAGCGGAACCTCCGAGGATTTTTTCCAGATTAAGCAGGGCCAGCATAACAAAAACTGCTGCAATAAAACTGATTACCGATAGCATCAAATCATGTTGCCCGAATTTTTCCGCAAAACCGGCTGGGGTGTATATAACATTCTCATCACGCCACGGCCACATTTTATAGACTGAGCCTACTACAATACCAGTTAGAAATGCCACACTCACATCGTGATAATGTTTAAGCAACCAGTTTAAAAATCTGGAGAAGCTTAAAATCCCCACCACACAACCACTGGCAAATAAAAACAAAATCGCGATATCCAGTTCTTTCACCGCCAGAATAACCGGTGCGTACATGCCAACGATTAATAGAATAAAGCTCCCTGAGATACCAGGCAGAATCATGGCACAGATCGCGACTGCGCCGGCGACAAAAAACATCCACAATTCGGGCGTAAAGCTAACCGGGGTGAGTAAGCCCATCGACAAAGCGACTAAAATACCAATTCCAAACAGCCCGACGCGGGGCAGTGACCATTTCACTACCTTAAACAAAGGGGGTAAAGCAGCCAATATCAGACCATTAAAAAATGCCCATAAAGGTACCGGACGATACTCCAATAACCAGCTAATCAGGGTTGCCAGCGAGAAAATGCTGAGCAAAATCCCCCCCACCAGACAACAGAGAAAACTGCCATCAATCTGCTGCCAGAATGCCCGCCACTGGCCACGGCTGAATAAACGCAGAGCAGTTAAGTTAATGCCGCTGATAGCCGCCAATAACCGCTCGTAAATCCCTAAAATAAATGCCAGAGTACCACCGGAAACGCCGGGTACTACATCCGCAGCCCCCATGGCCATGCCTTTTATAATCCATTGTAAATACTGCATACTGCCTCATCTTGGTTAAAATAATTCACGCCAACTCACCCGGAACCAGGGGAACAAAACGCACGGTCTCGATATCCTGACTGTGAAACTCATCCGCCTGCCGCTGATAGACCCGCAGCACCTGCTGCTCAGCGCCGACCGGAATTACCAGGCGGCCACCTTCAGACAGTTGTTGTAACAACGCTTGGGGAACGTCGGAGGGTGCAGCAGTCACGATAATGCTGTCAAAAGGCCCCTTACTGGGCCAACCTTGCCAGCCATCACCATGTTTCATTGACACGTTATGCAAATCCAATTGCTGCAATCGGCGTTTCGCCTGAAATTGTAGCGCTTTAATCCGCTCGACGGAACAAACATGCTTAAATAAACGTGCCAGAATCGCTGTCTGATAACCAGAGCCAGTGCCAATCTCAAGTACTGTGCCGCTGCTATTACCCTGTAATAACAAGGCTGTCATTCTGGCAACAATATAAGGCTGCGAGATGGTCTGACCCTGACCAATCGGCAAGGCGGTATTTTCATAGGCTTTATGCGCCAGCACCGGTTCAACGAACAAATGGCGCGGCGTTTGCGCTATCGCGGCCAGCACACTGCTATCAGTGATGCCTTCAGCCTGTAACTTTTGAGCCAGTATTTGCGCACTACGCGTAGTCACTACCGCCATATTACAACTTAATCCCTGTCAACCAGTTCGCCAGCGTCTCCATACTTTTATAAGCAGACATATCGACATGCAGCGGCGTAATCGAGGCATAACCATTGGCAACGGCATAAAAATCCGTACCTTCACCGGCATCCAATTCAGGCCCTAGCGAGCCATACCAATAGATTTTACGCCCCCAGGGATCGGTGGTGCTGGTCATGGTCTCAGCTTTATGGCGGCGTCCCAGCCGGGTCACCTGAATACCTTTTAATTCAGTTAACGGAATAGCCGGCACATTAATATTTAAGATCTGATCTGCAGGTAGTGGATGCGACTTTAGTTTTTGAATCACCTGCACAGTAACATGAGCGGCGGTAGCGAAATGCTGTTCATCGCGTCCGGCCAGTGACACCGCAATCGCTGGTAAGCCCAGGTGCCGCCCTTCGGTCGCTGCAGCCACCGTACCGGAGTAGAGCACGTCATCGCCGAGATTAGCACCATGGTTAATACCCGCCACCACTAAATCCGGCGTAAAATCCAGCAGCTGACTGATAGCCAGATGCACGCAATCCGTTGGCGTGCCATTGACGGCGATAAAACCGTTTTCCAACAGCTGGGTTCGCAGTGGATTAAGTAACGTCAGTGAGTTGGAAGCACCACTGCAATTACGATCCGGCCCCACTGTGGTCACCTCTGCAATCGCCATCAAGGCTTGCTGCAACACCTGGATCCCCTTGGCATTAACGCCATCATCATTACTTAACAAAATTCGCATCTAACACTCCATTTGCGCGATATCGCGTGCAGCATCCCGATAATTCACCAGCTCCCGCAAAACACTGGTCGCAAAGCAACCCGCTGGCAGTGCAAAACTCAGCTGCACGGTATCACCGTCAGTTGCAACGGTCAGTTGTTCTGGCAGCAGTCGCATACTGCGGCGCCCGGCTTGCACTCTGAGCAGCTGCAACGCCTGTTGCCAGCTCTGCCACGGCTGCAGCACCCGCTGTTCAAAAGCAGCGGCCTCGGCTTGCACCATCTCCTTGCCTAAGCCTACCAAAGGCGCCGTTAAATGGATATCCCGCCCGGCGAGACGTTGTTGTAGTTCAGGCGTCACCGTATCCAGCGTAAAGATCGAACCGGAACCATTCAACTGCACGACATCACCGCTTAGCAGCTGATCAAATAACTGCTCGCTGATCCGGGCCGCTATCACCTGATTAAACAAAAAAGACCGGCTGGCAGATAACGCCAGACCACGAATCTGTCGATCCGGGATACTTTCACCGCCAAATAAGCGCTCGGCTAATGCCAGATTACCGCCGTTGATACCAAAGCGTTGCTCACCATAATAATTCGGTACCCCCTGCGCCAGCAAAGGCACCCTGTCCAGTAAAGCCGAAAGCTCAGTCACCCGGCGTAGTCTGAGCGTAAAATGATTCCGCTTTAAGGCCCCTAACCGTAACTTACGGTAATGCCGCACCACCTGTAAAATCTGCGCCCCTTCCAACTGCCAGCTTTGCCAGTCCAGGGCTTGTTTAATCGGCCATTTAAAGCAAAACCATTGCCGGGTGACGGCATGCCGATCTTTTAAGCCGGCATAGCTGATATCCCGCACTCTTAACCCCGTTAAACGCGCGAGCTCGCGGGCGATAAACTGGGTATTCTGTCCGGTCTTCTCGATTTGCAGTAACAGGTGTTCACCGCTGCCACTGGGTTCGAAATTCAGCTGTTCATCAACCTGAAAATCAGCCGCTTGCACCCGGATCTCGGCCGTGGCTAGTGGTTTACCATACAGGTAAGCCAGTTCAGGAACCGTTACTCCCGACACAGCAACACCACGGCTTCAGCAGCGATACCTTCTTTGCGACCGACAAAGCCCAGTTTTTCCGTGGTGGTCGCCTTGACGTTAACCTGGCTCACCTCACATTGTAAGTCGGCAGCAATCAGTTGTCGCATTGCCAGAATATGCGGTGCCAGCTTCGGCGCCTGCGCCATCACGGTCAAATCCAGGTTACCGATGCGATAACCGCGCTGCTGTACCTCAGTAAAGACCCGTCGCAATAGAATTCGGCTATCGATACCTTTAAAGGCGGCATCGGTGTCTGGAAAATGATGGCCAATATCACCCAGCGCCAATGCACCGAGTAAGGCATCAGCCAGGGCATGTAATACCACATCACCATCCGAATGCGCGACTAAGCCCTGTGGGTAATCGATTTTTACACCACCCAGGGTCACCGGGCCATCCCCACCAAACGCATGCACATCAAAACCATGGCCAATTCGGATAGTCATTAACGATTTTGCTCCAGATAAAAAGCGGCCAGTTGCAAATCAGCTGGCCGGGTAATTTTCAAATTGTCACTGTGGCCTTCAACCAATAACACCGACTGCTGTGCCCACTCCATCGCCGAGGCTTCATCGGTTACGGCGACACCTGCCGCCAGCGCACCGCCAATCGCAGCAGTTAACAGCGCGGTTGGGAAAAACTGCGGTGTTAGTGCGTGCCAGAGATCCGTGCGATCGACAGTATGTTGTACCTGTTGCTGCCCCCGCTTCATCGTGTCCCGTACTGGTGTTGCCAGTATTCCGCCATGGCCGGCAGCCAGGCAGCGCTCAATTAGCAGTTGGATATCGGCCCGGCGTACCAACGGACGTGCGGCGTCATGCACCAGCACCCAGGGATAACGTACAGCATCGATATGTTGCAGCGCATTAAGTACTGAATGCACCCGCTCAGCCCCGCCTTCTACCCGGATAATCCGCGGGTCGGTTAAACCTGTTGCAGCGAAATAAGGATCGTCGGCACTCAGTGCCAGATAAAGTTGGCCAACACTTTCCAGACTTAATAGCGGCTGGACGCTATGTTCCAGCACTGTTTTACCATGTAAGCGTAAGTATTGTTTGGGTTTGTCAGCCTGCATCCGCTGGCCGACACCTGCGGCGGGGATCACTGCTGCTATCGCCGGGAAAGCCTGTACTGCCATTAAGGGTCCTGTGGAATTATCCGGAAAAACACTTCATCTTCGGCGATCAGACCAAGTTCATTGCGCGCCCGCTCTTCAATCGCTTCCAATCCTTGTCGTAAGTCATTGACGTCAGCCAGTAACATCCGGTTGCGCTTAATCAATTCCTGATTACTGGCCTGCTGGGTGGCGATTTCATCCTGCTGTCGCAAATAATCGGTAATACTCAGCTGGCCGAACCAGAGCCGGTATTGTAGTGCTGCCAGCAGCAACAATAGAAACAGAATAAGTATTCTCATGCGTCAGTTCTTTGCTTGGTCTGTGGCTATTATGCCGCCTGTCAGGGCGACTGCAAAGCCTTATATCTTGTTACTGTGTGGTCGGGCAAAGTTACGCCAGTTCAGGCGGCTGGCTAATAATAACTCGCGCAGCGTCAGCAATCGCGGCTCGGTTTTGCGGCGATTCAGCCACTGGTGGCCACAACAGGCGGCGGTCATCATGGTTTTATCCGGCTTGAGTAAAAAACAGTGGCTATTTTCCGCCTGCAGCGGCATACCACTGTAACTAAACCAACCTGACTGATTACAATGCAACCGCTGTTGTTCCGGATCGACTTCATCAACGCTATCCAGCCTAATCTGTTCCAGCGTTTTATCTTCGACATACACCGGCACAATTAAGCCGGGCTTGGCGGCTTTATGGTAGAAACGGACTATCGGCTCAGCTTGCTGTTTATTCGCCGGACATTGACTTAACTGCCGGCCATACCAGGAGGCATTCTGACTATCCAGCTGTAGCTCGTGTTGGTATCGTACTATACTGCTGGCAGCCCGCCTGATATAGAAGGGTAAACTGGCCAGGCGCTTTGGTAAGCTGGCAAGCTCCGCCGGCGTAATTTGTGACAGCCGCAGCAATTCGCGCTCATATAAAGCGTTACAGAGTTCAGTATAAGTCTGGTTATCCGGACTTACTTGCCAAAAATGTGGCTGGGCATCGGGTGTCATGGTCATAGCTGCGATGTTAGCCAATCGCTCAATTTTTGTAAAAGCCTAAATCGGTAAAATATCGCCGCTAAGTACGGGTTTTTGCTGAGCGCCTTGCATTAACCGAAACGGCTGCTGACCATTATCCAATAGCGCGCTGGTCAGCTGCGCTTGTCCGGGCAGATAAATGGCCGGCTAAGGTGCCAATAGCAGCGCCTTGTTGCGGACGCCCGCAGGCCGTAACAAGGCCCGGCGATAACTTTGCCATAATGAAAGATTCTCAGACACGATACTGGACGACTCCCACAGAAAAGGCTAGTTTAACGGCCTGAACCCTTTTTGCCAAAAGCTGCATGAATCGACGTCAATTTCTTACCGCGGCTGCCTGGACCCCGATCGTGGTGGTACTTGGCGCCAAACTTACCGCGACCATCCGGCCCTATCCGTTACAGCACTTACTGACACAATTACGGGCGCTGAAGCCTGACGCCTTGCGAAGTTCGGGCAGTTGGACTGTCAGCGAGATTTTGCAGCACTGCGCCCAGAGTATCCGCTATTCGATCAGCGGTTACCCGCAAGCCTATTCCGCGTTATTCCAAAATACTGCCGGCAAACTGGCACTCAATTTATTTGCTGCGACCGGCAGTATGCATCACCCACTGGATCAACCCATACCTGGCGCGCCGGCGTTAATCCCGGAACTACCGAATGATGTGGCACTGCATGAGCTGACTTTTGAGCTGCAACAATTTATCAACTGGCAAGGCCCGCTAGCACCGCATTTTGCCTATGGTAGCCTGACTAAGGCACAATATTACAGTGTGCACTATTTGCACTTGCAAAGTCATTTGGCGGAGATTAGCTGAACCCGGCTCTGACTTTTGCTAAACTAGCGTCTGCCTGGGGACGACCCCAGTGCATTCTCTCATCCGGGGACGGCCCCATAACAAGAGGTTAGTGTTATGGCATGGCTTATTTTATTGCTCGCCGGCTTATTGGAAATCGTCTGGGCTGTTGGCCTGAAATATACGGCGGGTTTTACTAAACCCTGGCCCAGCATTATTACGCTGAGCGCGATGATCGCCAGTTTTGTATTACTGGGGCACGCCTTGCGTACCCTGCCACTCGGAGTAGCTTACTCAGTCTGGGTTGGTATCGGCGTTGTCGGTACGGTAATCTTTGGTGCCTGGCTGTTTGACGAAAGCTTAAGTTTGTGGAAAATTGTCAGTATTTTGCTGATCTTACTGGGGATTGTCGGGTTAAAGTTGACTAGCTGAATCATCAGCTTTGGTCGCGCAGTTCAAACTCGGCTTCAGCTGCCCCCTTAGCCAAAGGATCGCATTTTATTTGTGCCCGGAAACCATGCAAACTATTCTCAGCCGGCTGCGGATAGCCGGTTTTGTTCAGCAGTAAACTGACACTATGCTGACGATAGCGTCGCTGCGCGTTGTCCGGGCTGTATTGCTGACGTAAGCTATCGATTTGTTGCTCAGCCTGGCTTAAGCATTCCTCCGGTGAACTACCACCTTGATAGCGCCGTTGTAACACCAGCCAGTTTAATTCACCGCTGGCGTTAAACTGAACCTGTAACAGTTCCTGCAGCTCCGCACCTACCGCAGTGGCCGTGCACTGCTGTTTATCACATTGCACTCCCGCACGCAGAAATTGTGAATTCCCTTCCGTATTGTAACGCTGCTGCAGTAGATTGCGGACCAGCTGCTGCGTCATACCCAGTTGCAATCCCTCGATCTTAATCAGCGTTAGATCAACTTCGGCAATCAATCGCTGCTGTGAGTGGCCGATAACGGGCAGCAGCATCAATAGACAGAGCGAAATACCAAGTACGAGTTTCATGGTGTTACCTTAGACAACAAGTTGAAATTTAGATTATAACAACTCCCTGCCGGCGTCTTGCTGCACTGGATCAAAAAGGGCCACGAATGTGGCCCTATCACCGTCAATTACTGACCTTTGATTTCGCTGCGGCCTTTATATGGTGCTTTGGCACCCAGTTCCTGCTCAATCCGCAGTAACTGGTTGTACTTAGCAACCCGATCCGAGCGGCACAGTGAACCGGTTTTAATTTGACCGGCAGCGGTACCCACTGCTAAATCAGCAATAAAGGCATCCTCGGTTTCACCGCTACGGTGTGAAATCACTGCGGTAAAGCCAGCATCTTTTGCCATCTTGATAGCTGCCAGCGTCTCGGTCAGCGAGCCGATTTGGTTAAACTTGATCAGAATGGAGTTACCAATACCCTGCTCAATACCGCGGGTCAGGATCTTGGTGTTGGTGACAAACAAGTCATCGCCGACCAGCTGCACCTTGCTACCAATTTTGTTAGTCAGATCTTTCCAGCCATCCCAGTCTGACTCGTCCAGACCATCTTCAATTGAGACGATCGGGAAACGCTGTGTCAAACCGGCCAGGAAGTCGTTAAAACCATAGGAATCAAAACTCTTCCCTTCGCCGCCCAGCACGTACTTACCGTCTTTATAGAATTCAGAGGCCGCACAGTCCAGCGCCAGCGTCACGTCTTTATCCATTTCGTAGCCTGCGGCTTTAACCGCTTCCACGATCACGGTCAGGGCTTCTTCGTTAGATTTCAGATCCGGGGCAAAACCACCTTCATCACCCACTGCGGTGTTCAGGCCACGTTTTTGCAATTCTTTCTTCAAGCTGTGGAAGATCTCCGCACCCATCCGCAGGGCTTCAGCGAACGTTTTG
Organism: Alishewanella sp. WH16-1; assembly: GCF_001441695.1. Classification (NCBI taxonomy): domain Bacteria; kingdom Pseudomonadati; phylum Pseudomonadota; class Gammaproteobacteria; order Alteromonadales; family Alteromonadaceae; genus Alishewanella; species Alishewanella sp. WH16-1. The sequence continues at coordinate 27,084 of NZ_LCWL01000101.1, forward strand.
GCACCAACCGGCTGCACCATAAATTCCTGAATATCAACGTTGTTATCGGCGTGCTCGCCACCATTGATAATATTCATCATCGGCACTGGCATGCTGTATACGCCAGGAGTACCGTTCAGATCGGCAATGTGCTGGTACAATGGGATCTTTTTATCCGCTGCCGCAGCGCGGGCAACCGCAAGTGATACCGCCAGTATAGCGTTAGCACCCAGCTTAGATTTGCTCTCGGTACCATCCAGCTCAATCATCAGCTGGTCAATAGCCGCTTGCTGATAAGCATCTTTGCCAATTAGCGCGCTCTGGATTGGACCATTGATATTGGCCACGGCTTTGGTAACACCCTTGCCTAAATAACGGCTTTTATCGCCATCACGCAGCTCCAGCGCTTCACGTGAGCCGGTCGAGGCACCTGAAGGTGCGCAGCCGCGACCCATAGCACCACTGGCCAGATACACATCGGCCTCAACGGTTGGATTGCCGCGTGAATCCATAATCTCGCGGGCGATAATTTTGACAATTGCTGACATAGTCTTAAGTCCCCTGTTAAAAACTAAAAAGCCGTGCCTTAGCGCACGGCTTCAGATCCGTTATACGCGTTGCTGTTTCTGATACTGATGCGCCGCAGCGACAAAGCTCTGAAACAGCGGGTGGCCATCCCGTGGTGTCGAGTTAAATTCCGGGTGGAATTGCCCGGCGACAAACCAGGGGTGAGTAGGAATTTCGATCATCTCAACCAGCTGGTTATCCGCTGATAAGCCCGAAACCACCAGCCCGGCTTCTTCTAATTTTGGTCGTAAATGGTTATTCACTTCGTAGCGGTGGCGGTGCCGCTCCTGGATCACAGCTTTACCGTAGATCTCACGCGCCTTGGTCTTGTCTTTCAGATTACAGTTCTGACTGCCCAGGCGCATAGTCCCACCCAGATCAGATTCATCGTTGCGCACTTCCACTGAACCATCGGCATCACGCCATTCCGTGATCAAACCGACCACCGGATAAGGCGTAGCTTTGTTAAATTCGGTCGAGTGTGCACCCGGCATACCGGCAACATTGCGCGCATATTCAATCAGCGCGACCTGCATGCCCAGACAAATTCCCAGGTAAGGTACCTTTTGTTCGCGGGCATACTTCGCTGCTAAAATCTTACCTTCAACACCACGCTCACCAAAGCCGCCCGGCACCAGAATACCGTCCAGGCCCGCCAGCACTGCGGTGCCTTTGCTTTCGACATCCTGCGAGTCGATATATTTAATATTCACCGTTAAACGGTTTTTCAGACCAGCGTGGCCCAGCGCTTCATTTACTGACTTATAAGCATCCGGCAACTCGACGTATTTACCGACCATACCAATGGTCACTTCGCCGGTTGGATTCGACTCCTGATACAGCACCTGCTCCCACTCGGCCAAATCAGCCTGTGGTGCGTCGATATGGAAGCGACGACAGACCAGATCGTCCAGGCTCTGTGACTTTAATAACGCCGGGATCTGATAAATGCTGGAGACGTCTTTTAATGAAATAACGGCTTTTTCTTCAACATTGGTAAAGAGCGCAATTTTCGCCTTTTCATTGTTGGGAATCGCACGGTCAGAGCGGCAGACCAGAATATCCGGCTGGATCCCAATTGAACGCAGCTCTTTTACCGAGTGTTGGGTTGGCTTGGTTTTGATTTCACCGGCTGTACCCAGGTAAGGCACCAGCGTCAGGTGCATATAGAGCGTGCGCTCACGACCGACTTCGGTGCCAAGTTGCCGGATGGCTTCCAGGAAAGGTAAGGATTCAATATCGCCGACCGTGCCACCAATTTCGACAATGGCAATATCGAAGCCTTCTGCACCCTGTACCACACGGTGTTTAATTTCGTTGGTGATATGTGGAATGACCTGGATGGTTGCCCCCAGATAGTCACCACGACGCTCACGGCGCAGCACATCAGCGTAGATCCGGCCTTGAGTAAAGTTGTTCAGTTTACTCATTTTGGTACGGATAAAGCGCTCGTAATGACCTAAATCCAGATCGGTTTCGGCGCCATCTTCAGTCACAAATACTTCACCGTGCTGAATAGGACTCATGGTGCCCGGGTCAACGTTAATATAAGGGTCCAGCTTCAGGATGGTTACCTTCAGGCCACGGGCCTCTAAGATTGCCGCCAGCGACGCTGCTGCTATGCCTTTACCCAAAGATGAGACTACCCCACCCGTCACGAAGATATATCTTGTCGCCATAAGACCCCAGACACACAGTAAGAAAGATTAGACCAAATCACCATGCCAAAAGCGGTAATGCCAATACTGGCAACAGTACAGCTAAGGTAAAGAGCGTTTGGTATCAGGACGGGAGAAAAGTATAGCAAAGGGCAAGGCGGCGCTCAATCAAAAGCGCTGTAGTTTGCGGTTTATTCTAAGCCGGCTGCCAATACCAGTATTAGGGGGGATCTTGTTTGACCTGTTGCCATAGCGTGTCCATCTCTGCCAGATCACTGTCGGCCGGCGTTTTCCCCGCGGCTGCCAGCGCCTGTTCTACCGCGCGAAAGCGCCGTTCAAATTTGCTATTGGCCGCACGCAATACCGCTTCCGGATCCAGCTTGTGTTTGCGCACCACATTGACCAGCGCAAACATGAGATCACCCAACTCTTCTGCCAGTTCGGGGCTGTCACTGGCAGTTTGCTCCACTTCGAGGATCTCCTCTTTAACTTTATCCCAGCAGCCCTGCACGTCCGGCCAGTCAAAACCAACATTGGCGCAACGTTTTTGTAGCTTATTGGCCCGGCTTAATGCCGGCAAACTCTGCGGAATATTATCCAGCACACTGTGCTGGCCCTGCTGCTGGCGCTCGGCACTTTTCAGCGCTTCCCAGTTCTGCAGTACCTGCTCAGCGCTATTGGCATTCACAGCGCCTGCAGCATCAGCAAATACATGCGGATGCCGCCGCTCCAGCTTAGTGCTGATACTGTCGACTACATCATTAAACTGAAAATGGCCATCTTCTTTGGCCAGCTGGGCATAAAACACCACCTGAAACAGCAAATCACCGAGTTCATCTTTTAGCTCAGTAAAGCTTTGCCGGTTAATGGCATCGGCGACTTCGTAGGCCTCTTCCAGAGTGTAGGGCACAATGCTGGCGTAGTTTTGCTTTAGATCCCACGGACAGCCCCGTTCAGGGTCGCGCAGGGTGCTCATAATATCCAGTAAGCGTTGTATCGGTGCTGCCACAAAAATTCCTAATGATGAAAGCGTTTGGCTTCAATAACATCGTCAATCTGACTGATTTTACTCAGCAGTTTGTTCAGCGAGTCCAGATTATACAGCTCCATCGTCATATTGATGACCGCCGTTTGCTCTTTAATATCCGAACTGCTGCTCATCTTAGTGACGTTAGCTTTTTCATTCGCCAGGATGCTGGTGATGTCTCGCAACAAGCCATTACGGTCATGCGCGACGATACGGATATCCACCTCATAGCCGGAGGCATACTTATCGCCCCAGGTGGCTTCGACCACCCGCTCAGGCTGAGCGTCCTGCAGCAGTTTAAACTGTTCACAGTCATCGCGGTGAATGGCGATACCGCGGCCCTGAGTGATATAGCCGATAATGGCATCGCCCGGCAGCGGATGACAGCAACCGGCCATATGGCTCAGTAAGTTACCGACGCCTTGCACTATCACATCACTCTTGGCTTTGTTTTGTGACAGTGGCTTGGTTTTCAAGCGTGGGTCAATTTCCGGCAACTCATGCTTGGGTTGCTGGCTTTGAATAAAGTGCACCACCTGGGTGACCTTGATCTCTCCGCCACCAATGCCGACCAGTAACTCGTCCATGCTATTCACATTAAAGCGAGCAATAACTTTCGTCGGATGCTCCAGCACCAGATTAAGTCGCGATAATTCAGCATCCAACAACTCGCGGCCGGCTGCCAGATTTTTATCACGATCCTGTAACCGGAACCAGTATTGTACCTTCGAGCGGGCGCGGCTCGATTTCAGATAGCCCAAATTCGGGTTTAGCCAGTCACGACTCGGGTTAGGTTCGCGGCCAGTTAAAATTTCAACCTGATCGCCGGTTTTTAGCTGATAAGTAAAGGGTACAATGCGGCCGGAGATTTTGGCGCCAATACAGCGATGCCCGACGTTAGAATGGATATAGTAAGCAAAATCCAGCGGCGTTGATCCCATTGGCAAATCAACAATGTCACCCTTGGGGGTAAACACATAGACCCGATCTTCAATCACCTGATTACGTAGTTCTTCTACCAGATCCGTGCCTTCTGCCAGATCTTCCTGCCATTGCAGCAACTTACGTAACCAACCTATTTTTTCATCGTTAGCGGCAGTACGACCAGCCGTGGCGCCCTCTTTGTAACGCCAGTGTGCTGCCACTCCCAGCTCAGCATCTTCGTGCATCTGCCGGGTGCGGATCTGAATTTCAATCGGCCGGCCCTGTGGTCCCAATACCACGGTGTGGATCGACTGATAACCATTTTGTTTTGGTGTGGCGATGTAGTCGTCAAATTCTTTTGGCAGATGGCGCCAGCTAGTATGCACTAACCCGAGTGCAGCATAACAATCCTGAACCCGTTCGGTAACAATCCGCACGGCCCGGATATCGTACAGCTGATCAAAAGACAGCTGCTTCTTCTGCATCTTTTTCCAGATACTGAAAATATGCTTTGGCCGGCCATACACTTCGGCTTGTAAATTGGCATCCTGCATTTTTTGCCGTACGCTGGCAACGAACTCCTGCATATACTGCTCGCGATCCAGGCGCCGCTCTTCCAACAGGCTGGCGATTTGCTTATAGGTTTGCGGATGCAGATAACGGAACGCCAGATCTTCCAACTCCCACTTTAACTGACCAATTCCCAGCCGGTTGGCCAGCGGCGCGAAGATGGCATTGGTCTCTTTCGCCGCCAATACCCGGGTTTCTTCATCCGCATTTTTGACATCACGTAAATAACAGATTTGCGCAGCCAGTTTAATCACCACGGCCCGCACGTCTTCGACCATCGCCAACAACATCCGGCGTAGCGTATCCGCTTGCTGACCATCGTTATTCTGACGCACACTCAACGGAATGGTGCGGATCGCAGCCATCTGCTGCACGGACGTTAACAAACCTGATACTGCAGGGTTAACCTGATCTTCAATCGTCGGTAAGCTCAGTAAATTGGCTTCAAAAACCGGAAATAATAAGGCCGCAACCAGAGAGTCCTGATCCATACGCAACTCTGCCAGGATCTCAACCATATCCCAACCGGTACGCACTTGCGGATTATCATCATCCAGCTGTAATTGTTTCAACCAGGTCGCAGTGTCGAGCAGCGATTCAATCTTTTTTTCCGTCAAGCCCAGCGAGCACAACCATTCAAAGGTTTCGCCACCGTGATAACCATGACTGTGTGACTGACGTACCCTGACCATGTTTTTTCCTCTGCTAGTGCCCCGGCGAGTCTCAGGCTATTGACGACTGAACAACGCCATAAGTTCCAAATGCGCGGTATGCGGAAACATATCTACCCCAGCCAGTTTTTGCAACTGATAGCCGGCTGCCAGCAGCACCTTCGCATCGCGGGCGAAGGTAGCCGGGTTACAGGAGACGTACAATATCTGTGCCGGTTTCAGTACCAACAGCTGTTTTACTGCCCCCTCAGCACCGGCTCGGGCCGGATCTAACAGCACTTTTTGATAGATTGGCTGGTTCCAGGCGGTTTTGCCCCAGGGAAGATGTAAATCAGCTTGCCAGAAATGCACATTTTGCAGCTGATTTAATTGCGCATTCTCAGTAGCCTGTTGCACCATTTTGGACAAGCCTTCCACGCCATGCACTAATTTAGCACTTTTCGCCAGCGCCAGACTAAAGTTACCCATGCCGGCATACAGATCGAGAATCGTATCTTCGGCGGTCGGAGCCAGCCAGGCGACAGCCTGACTGACCAGTAACTGATTGACGTCAGTGTTAACCTGAATAAAATCATCGGCGGCAAACTCTAAGCTAATTCCCTGCTCTGCCAGGGTATAGCGCAGTGGCTGGTCGGCATTTTGCCAGCTGGTAAATTTTCCAGGCTCAGCTTCACTATACCAGCTGGCATCTGGCCAAACGCTGACAAAGGCTTGTTGCTCAGCTGCCGTCAAGGCGGCGACATGGCGGATCACCACAACTGGCTGCTCGTCGGCCAGAATCACTTCAGCGTGCGTCACCGACTCGGGTCGACTTAACCTTGGCACAACCTGTTTTAAGCTGGCAAAAATGGGCTGTAGCGGCGCTGCCAACACATCACAATGTGTTACCTCAGCCAGTTGCTTACTGCCTGCCTGGCGAAAACCCACGGTAAGTTGACGTTGTTTTTTGTCATACCACAGCCCGATGCGCGCTTTGCGCCGGTAATGTCGGTCAGCGGCGCTTAGCATTGGCTGCCAGGGTAAAGTCTGCAAGCCTAACTGATGGCAAAGTAGCGCCTGTACTCCTTGCTGCTTATATAAGCGCTGTTGCTCCGCACTCAGGTATTGCAACTGGCAACCACCACAGCGCGTGAAACTCGGACAAAAAGGTTCAACCCGATCCGCGCTCTGTTGAAGCACTTTAATGGTACGGGCTTTTAAATATTCGGCTTTATCTTCAGTAACACTGGCCAGCACCTGCTCACCCGGCAGAGCACCACTGACAAAAGCAATTTTTTGCTGATAACGGCTGATACCGTTAGCTTCATAGTCCAGATTGTCGATTTGCAACTTAATTTGCTGGCCAAGGCGGCTTGGTTTCGCTTTGGCTTTATACAGGCTTACCATCTTATGGGGTCTTATAGGTTTTTCGCGTTCGATATGTCATTATGACACGGCGGAGCTGAATTGTAATAAATGCGAACTGCCAATGCCGAAAATAGGTTTACGCCTCTGGTTAATTTTATCTGTCGTGCTACCAACATTACTGGTTGGCAGTGTGTTGGGTTTCTATTTTAATTACCAACAACAGCAGGAAATGCAGCGTCATTTACGTGAGCATGCGGCCAATATCGCCTTACCGCTGGCGATCAGCAGCCAACAGTTACTGCCACAACAGCAAAGCCGGGGCGTACAATTACTGCTGGAACACGCTCACCGTCTGAATTCACCTCAGGTTATCAGTATTTCACTGTTTAACGCTGATGGTCAGCTACTCTATACCAGTAACAGTCAACAAGACTTGAGCAACGAGTCCATACATCAACAGCGTCCGGATAATGTCCAGATCACCTATCACAACCTGCCGGATAAACTGCTGGTTTATCAGCCGCTGTTAAAGACCAATCCGTTATTAGACGAAGAGCCGGGCTATTTGTTACTGGCGATGCAACAAGCGCCGGTAGCGCTGCAACAGCAGATCAATATGCTGCATACCACGCTATTGGTTGGCGGCATTGTGCTATTGGCTATCGTATTAGCGTTACTGATGGTGCAAAAACAGCTCGGTGCCCAACGTCGCTTAAAGCGTCAGCTCCAACAATTACTGGATGGCGAATACCGGTTGCGGCATTACCCGTTGGGGATTTTAGAGCTGGAACAATTGCAGCACAGCATGTTGTTATTAGCAAAGCGCCTGAGTACCCTTGAACAGGAGATGCAACAAAATATTGAGCAGGTGACCAGCGATTTACAGCAGAGTATGGAGCAGCTGGAAATCCAGAATATTCAACTGGAATTTGCCAAGCGCAAGGCGCTGGATGATAACCGCCAAAAGTCAGATTTTCTGGCCAAAATGAGTCATGAATTGCGTACGCCACTGAATGCGGTAATCGGCTTTACCCGCCAGCTGTTAAAAACGCCGCTGACGCCCAATCAGGGCGACTACCTGCATACTATTCAAAAATCGGCTAACAGCCTGTTGAATCTGGTCAATGATGTACTAGATTTTTCAAGGCTGGAAGAGGGACGAATGGCGATTAACCCGGAGCCGGTGTCGCTACGAGATCTGTTTAATGATGCAGTCGAGCTGTTAGCGGCTAACGCTTTTGATAAACAACTGGAGTTGGTGTTGCTGTTTGAGCCCGGTTGCCCGGATGATGTGGTGGTTGACCCGGCCCGCCTGACTCAGGTGCTAATGAATATTGCGGGTAACGCCATCAAATTTACCGAGCACGGCAGTGTGGTGATCCGCGTCAGTGCCACCGCCCTGTCGGAAGAGCAGTTCAATTTACATATTTCGGTCAAAGACACCGGTCGGGGTATCAGTGAAGATAAGCAGAGTCGTTTGTTTGACGGTGTGACTATTACTGAACAACATGATCAACAAAGTGGTTCCGGCCTCGGGTTGTTAATCAGTAAACGGCTGGTGCAAGCGATGCAGGGCAATATCGGCTTCGACAGTAAACTGGGTGAAGGCTCTACTTTCTGGTTCACCCTGAAATGTCTGAAGCACCCTATTACCGTGGCCGAGGCGCTGCCGCTGGCTCAGCTGGAAAATAAAACCGTGCTGTACTTTGAACCGCAGCAATATTCGCGTGAAGCCACCTTGCAATTACTGAACAGCTGGGGCATGCAGGTTACGGCTTGTGCGACCAAAGGGCAGTTACAGCAAGCGGTGAGTCGTGAACAACACTATGATATCGGCCTGATTGGCCGGGCTGTTGCCATCAATCAGGTAAATGAAATTATTGCTCTGGTGCAGCAGTTACGGCAGCCTTGCCAGTATGTTTACCTGCTGGTCAATACCTTGTCACCAAATCTGCGCGAGGTATTGCTGAGCTCAGGCGCAACAGCCTGTTTACCCAAACCGGCACATTTGCGTAAACTGGCTCTGGCTCTAGCCCAACCTTATAGCTTGCCAACGCCATCTGGTCCGGCAAAAGAGCTGATGCTGCGTGGCGCCCTGCGGGTGCTGACGGTAGATGATAACGAAGCCAATTTGAAATTAATTAATACCTTACTGCGCGAACGGGTGCAGGAACTCGACTCGGCACATGATGGCGCTGAAGCCTGGCAAAAAACCACCCAGCACGTCTACGACATCATCTTTATGGATATTAATATGCCAGTGATGGACGGGATTACCGCCTGCCAGCGCATCCGCCAAAGCTCGTTAAACGAACACACGCCAATTATCGCGGTAACGGCTCATGCGATGGATGGTGAGCGCGCTCGCTTACTCAGTCTGGGTTTTAATGAATTCTTAACCAAACCACTTGATGAACAAATGCTGCACTTTACGCTACAGGAGTTCTGTCAGCTGACACGCAACCAGGCCCCAGCGTTAAAGATTGCCCCCCAAGCTACGCCCCTGATCGATTGGGAAGCAGCCTTGATGCGTGCGGCAGGCAAAGCGGATTTGGCACAGGAGATGCTGCAGCTGTTAGTACAATCTCTGCCACAAGCCGAACAGCAGATTGAACAAGCACTGACTGATAATGATCAGCAGCTATTGTTGCACGCGCTGCATAAACTACATGGCGCCTGTTGCTATACCGGCGTGCCACGCCTGAAAAATTTATTGGAAGCCCTGGAAACACAGCTGAAAAAAGGTGTGGCTATCAAGTCGTTGGCACCAGAGTTGTCTGAGCTGGAGGATGTACTAGGCCTACTAAAAACCGCCAATATTACATCGCCCCCCGCTCAGGCCTCCAGTATCACTGTTGCACAGGCATAAGCCTGCTCATCACTGATACTCAGCCAGAGTGCAGTAACCCCCAGCTCTGCTGCCAATTCGGCAGCGCGGCCACTGAGAAAGAGCTCTGGCTTACCCTGGGCGTCGTTACGAACTTCAAAATGCTGGAACGAGATACCACGACCAATGCCAGTACCCAGCGCTTTTGCCGCTGCTTCTTTTGCCGCAAAACGTTTGGCAAAATAGCGTTCTGGCTGATTTAACTCAGCAAAGCATTGCTGTTCAAAGGGCGTAAGTACCCGTTCGATCAACCGTGGGCTTTTTTGCAGACTAGTGGCAATCCGCTCAATTGCTACGATATCCGTTCCCAGGCCGCGGATCGGCATTAGCGGCGCGCCTCAACCATCAGCCGCTTCATTTCAGATACGGCTGGCCCTAAGCCACTAAATAGTGCCCGGGCAATAATTGCATGGCCGATATTCAGCTCGTACATTTCTGGAATAGCGGCGATCGGCTGCACATTGTGGTAGTGCAGGCCATGGCCGGCATTAACGGTAATGCCGAGTGAGCTGGCATAGGCGGCAGCCTCTGCAATCCGCTTTAATTCAGCTTGCTGTACCGCACCACTGGTTTCGGCATAGTGACCGGTATGTATTTCAATAAAGGGTGCACCGACTTCTGCCGCCGCATCAATTTGTTTTTTATCCGCGTCGATAAATAATGACACCAGAATGTTGTCAGCTTGTAATTGCTGCACGGCAGCACGGATTTTACTGAGCTGACCAGCAACTTCCAACCCGCCTTCAGTCGTTAACTCTTCGCGCTTCTCCGGTACCAGACAGCTAAAATGGGGTTTTAATTTGCCGGCAATACCGAGCATTTCTTCGGTCACCGCCATCTCAAAATTCAGCCGGGTACCGATAGTTTCGCGCAAGATAAACACATCGCGGTCAATAATATGCCGCCGATCTTCCCGTAAATGCACCGTGATACCATCAGCACCGGCCTGCTCAGCCATTAAAGCGGCATGTACCGGCTCGGGATAAGCCGTACCACGGGCGTTACGCACCGTTGCGATATGGTCGATATTTACGCCAAGATAGATTGCAGTCATTCTTCACTCCGAGAGGTAGCCACGGGCGTCTTGAACTGTTGAAACAACGCCCGGCTGGTTAAAGGTTTGTCGCCAAGCAGCGGCGCTAATAGCTGCCGGCTTAACTGCTTAGCGACTTTCAAAGTTATTGCTTGTTGCCAGTCTGCAGCGGCAATCGCTAATAAAGCGCTACCCGGCCAACCCTGTTCGCTGGCGACCAAGCCTTGCTCTGACACCAAGCGATAATAAGCGCTGGCGGTTAAGGGTGCCGCGTGCGCATCCAGCGCCAGCTCGGGCAGTTGCCCTAATTCGGCCAGCAGTGCAAATTCAAATTGCCGCAACACCACTTCCAGGCTGTTATCGGCGTTATTCCGCGCCAGCTGCTGCAAGGTACGCTGATAGAGCTGAAACAGATTGTCTGAGCCCAGATCTGCGGGCCACAGCCGGCACAGTAGCTCATTCAGGTAGAGGGCGCTAAACAGGACCCGGCCATTGAAGGGGTAAGCACTGGCCTGTTCCTCCAGTTGCGACACTGTTTTCAGGTTGCTTCGACCGCTCAGGCTGATTAAATAGGCTTGGAAAGGTTGTAACGCGCGATGTTGTTTACCGCTACGCCGCCGGACAACGGCACTGACCCGCCCCAACTCCGGCAACAATAATTGCAGCAATAACTTATTTTCCTGGTAAGGACGGCTGTGCAAGATATAAGCAGGCACCAGGCTAGCGTCCATAATTGCATTAATCTTCGCCGTAACCCAGACTACGCAGGGCGCGCTCATCGTCTGCCCAGCCGGTTTTCACTTTAACCCAAATTTGCAGAAATACCGGAGCCTCTAACATCGCGGCCATATCCAGTCTGGCTTCAGTGGCAATTTGCTTTAAGCGCTCGCCTTTATTGCCAATCACCATCCGCTTTTGACTCTCCCGCTCGACCAACACCAAGGCGGCGATATGAAAATGCTTTTCTTCCCACTTAAAGCGTTCAATTTCTACCGTCACCGAGTACGGTAGTTCATCACCGAGAAAGCGCATCAGTTTTTCGCGGACGATTTCGGCAGCCATAAAGCGTTGCGAACGGTCCGTGACGTAATCGTCCGGAAATAAAAACTCGCAGGGTGGCAGGTGTTGCTGCACCACTTTGCGCAGCGCTGCAACGTTATCGCCGCTTTCAGCGGACAACGGCACCACATCCAGAAAATCCAGTTGACTGCCCAGCCACTGTAAGTGCGGTAGTAACTCGGCTTTATCTTTATACAGGTCAACTTTATTCACCACCAGGATCACTGGCTTCTTGGACGCAATCAGCTTGTTTAACACCATCTGATCATCGTCATGCCAGCGGGTCCCTTCTACCACGAACAATACAAACTCGACGTCCAGGATCGAGGTTGCCGCCGCCTTGTTCATCAAACGGTTGATCGCGCGTTTTTCATCGATATGCAAGCCCGGCGTATCAACGAATACCGCCTGGTACTGTGCTTCGGTATCAATACCCACAATGCGGTGGCGGGTGGTTTGTGGTTTCTTTGAGGTGATACTAACCTTTTGCCCCACCAGCTTATTCAGCAGCGTCGATTTACCGACATTCGGGCGGCCAACAATGGCCACCAGGCCGGCAAAAGTAGAAGGACTAACGGTCATGTTTTAACTGTTCCAAAGCCAGCGCAGCAGCATCCTGCTCCGCTTTGCGCCGGGATGACCCGGTCGCGGTAATAGGAGCCTTCCCCGGCACAGTACAGCGCACGGTAAAGGTTTGTTGATGCGCTTCACCCGCGGTGGCAATCACATCGTAAGCGGGTAACGGCAGGCGCAACCCTTGCAGATATTCCTGCAACTGGGTTTTTGAGTCTTTTTGCTGGCCCGGCGCTATCTCTTGCAGCCGCGGTCCAAACCATTCCAGGATCCGACTCTTGCAAGCGTCCATGCCACTATCCAGATAGATGGCACCTAAAATGGCTTCCAGGGCATCAGCCAGAATCGACTCGCGACGATAGCCACCACTTTTTAACTCACCAGGCCCTAAACGCAAAAAGTCTGACAGACCTAGCTCCTGCGCAATCGAAGCCAGAGTGACACCTTTTACCAAGGCAGAACGCATCCGGGTCAGATCCCCTTCCCGGGTTTGCGGAAAACGGGCAAACAAAGCTTCTGCAATAATCAAACCGAGCAGCGCATCGCCCAGAAACTCTAAACGTTCATTGTGCTGGCCTTTGCAACTGCGATGCGTCAGCGCCTGTTCCAGTAAACTGATGTGCTGGAACTGATAGCCAAGTTTTTTCATCAGTGGGCTTAACGTTTTTTGCATCATCAGGCTTACCGGATCGGCCCCAGACGTTCAAAGCGCACACCGACCGGAACCCAGCCTGGCACCCAACTATTCGGATCTTCAGTAAACTCAAAACTCATCCAGATAAAGACGGCCTTACCCACCAGATTATCTGCGGGTACAAAGCCCCAGAACCGGCTATCAATGCTGTTATCGCGGTTATCACCGAGGACAAAGTAATGACCTTCCGGCACAATAAATTCTTCAATGTCAGTGCCGCGCTGGCGGAAGTAATTGCGGAAGTCTTCCGGTTTCATCGGAGTCGTCAGAACCTGATGGCTAATTTCCCCCAGCTGTTCCTGATAACGGCGCTGCGGCATCGGGCCTAAAAAGAACTCACCTTCGTCCTGAAACGTCATCGGCACGGCAACCAGTTCACCGCAGCCTGGCTGTACTGGTTCAGCACAACCCTGAGCGATAAAGAGCTGTTTATTCTGGTACACAATCCGATCACCCGGCAAACCGACGACACGTTTAATATAGTCAATTTTTGGATTCAGTGGATACTTGAACACCGCAACATCGCCCCGCTCTGGCGTGGCATTGTGATACAGCGTTTTACGCCAGACCGGGTCTTTGACGTCATAAGCGTACTTTTCTACCAGAATAAAGTCGCCCACTAACAACGTTGGCATCATCGAACCGGATGGAATTTGAAATGGCTCATACAAAAAAGATCGCAGCAGGGTAATGGCTGCCACTAGCGGAAACAGCGACTTGGCCGTTTCAATAATTGCCGGCTCTTTCAGCAATTCTTGTTCCGCTTCCGGTGGCAGGTTGCCTTTGGCAGCTTGCCGCGCCTGCTCTAATAACTGTTTACGCCTTGGTGCCAGATAATATTTATCCAGCAACCACAACAAACCAAAACTTAGCGTAAGCAGTACTAATAAAATTGCAAAATAGCCAGCCATTAAAGGTCCTTGTTATTTTCCGACTTTAAGAATCGCCAGGAAGGCCTCTTGCGGTACTTCAACGTTACCAACCTGCTTCATGCGTTTCTTACCTTCTTTCTGCTTTTGCAGCAGCTTTTTCTTCCGACTGACGTCACCGCCATAACACTTCGCCAATACGTTTTTCCTTAACTGCTTCACCGTGGTGCGGGCGATAACGTGGTTACCAATAGCGGCCTGAATCGCAATGTCGAACATCTGGCGCGGGATCAGCTCTTTCAGTTTTTCTGCCAGCTCGCGGCCACGGCCCTGCGCGAAGTCAATATGGCTGATAATCGCCAGCGCATCGACCCGCTCGCCGTTAATCAGGATATCTACCCGCTGCATGTTAGAGGTTTGGAAGCGTTTAAAACTGTAATCCAATGAGGCATAACCACGGCTGGTTGATTTCAGACGGTCAAAGAAGTCCATCACCACTTCCGCCATTGGCAGTTCATACACCACTGCCACCTGGCGGCCGTGATAACTCATATTGACCTGGGTACCGCGTTTTTCGATACAAAGCGTAATAACGTTACCAAGATATTCCTGCGGTACCAGAATATGCGCTTCCACGATAGGTTCGCGAATTTCATCGATGTCATTTACCGCTGGCAAGGCGCTGGGGTTATCCACCATCACCACTTCACCGTTCTTTTTCACCACTTCGTAGACTACCGTCGGCGCAGTGGTAATCAAATCCAGATCGTATTCGCGCTCCAGCCGTTCCTGAATGATTTCCATATGCAGCATGCCGAGGAAACCAATACGGAAACCAAAACCCAAAGCACCAGAGTTTTCCGGTTCATAGAATAACGATGAGTCATTCAGGCTTAGCTTAGCCAGTGCATCCCGAAAATCTTCGTAATCATCACTGGAAACCGGAAAGACGCCGGCGTATACCTGCGGTTTAATCCGTTTAAAACCTGGCAGTGGTTTGTCGGCGCTATTTTTGGCCAGCGTCAGGGTGTCACCAACCGGCGCACCTTTAATTTCTTTGATACCGGCAATCACGAAGCCTACTTCACCGGTTTTCAGCTCACCGGTATTAGTGGCTTTCGGGCTGAACACACCCACCTTGTCTACCTCATAGGTTTGACCGGTCGACATCACTTTGATTTTATCTTTAGCTTTGATACTGCCGTGCTTGACCCGCACCAGAGATACCACACCCTGATAGGAGTCAAACCAGGAGTCAATAATCAAAGCTTGAGTCGGCGCTTCAGGCTCGCCCTCTGGTGGTGGGATCTTCTTAACGATCGTTTCCAGCACATCCTTGATCCCCAGACCGGTTTTCGCAGAGCACTGCACTGCTCCTACCGCTTCGATACCGATAATATCTTCAATTTCTTCTGATACCCGATCCGGATCCGCTTGCGGTAAATCGATTTTGTTTAATACCGGCAACACTTCAAGATTCATCTCCAGCGCGGTATAGCAATTAGCTACGGTTTGCGCTTCTACGCCTTGCCCCGCATCGACTACCAGCAACGCACCTTCACAAGCAGCCAGCGAGCGGCTGACTTCATAGGTAAAGTCAACGTGGCCCGGTGTATCGATAAAATTCAGCTGGTAGGTGTTACCGTCATCAGCCTGATAATGCAGGGTAACGCTTTGCGCTTTAATGGTAATACCGCGCTCGCGCTCCAGATCCATCGAATCCAGCACCTGCTGTTGCATCTCGCGATCACTAAGACCACCACAGTATTGAATTAACCGATCTGACAGAGTCGATTTACCATGGTCGATATGGGCGATAATAGAAAAGTTTCTGATATGGTCGAGTTTAGGCATCTTATCCGCAAAAAAACTGAGTGCACGGCCACCGGCTCCGGGCCTCTTGGGCCTGTCGACAATTGGAGACAATGCGGGTTAGTACTGAAATTAGCGCGAATTGTACTCTATCCGGCTGCCGCTTGCTATGTTTGTTGCTGCAAGCGCTGGATAGTTGTTAGTCACTGCGTACCGATAGCTGCGGCAATACCTGCAGGATTTGCACCGACTCCAGGTGCTGTAACCGTTGGTCGTAGTGTTTGGCCAGGCGAAAACCGCTGTACAGCGCTATTACGGCAGCCAACAGCAACCAGACTTCAGCGAGTTGCCACAGCGTATGTAACAGCGTGACACTAGCGATCATTAATAGTAGTGGTAACAAATATACCAGCAGTGCCGCCGTCACTAATCCCTGTTCTGCTACGCCAATCCTAACCTGCTCACCGGGCAATAACGGCAAGGCACTTTTCACGAAAAAACGACGCTGGCGCGGCGTCAGGGTCTTGGCAACAATACCTGTTCCACAATCGCCGCTAACCTGACAGCTATTACAACTACCAGCCGGTGTCGTGGTCAACCAAACGCCATCGCTCTCGGTCGCTATCACTGTCGCAATTTCTTCAACCATAATCGACCTACTGTTGGCTGACCGAGGCAGCCAGACGCTGAGCGGTTTCTACCTTTACCGGACCGATGACGGTGACATCCTGAGCCGGGCCGGATTGCACATAAATCGTCAGGGCACCATCACGGTAAGCTTGCTCTGGCAGGCGATGTCCGGGTTGCACAAAGACTGAAATATGATGTAACCCATCGCTCAGTAACCAATAGCTCTGGATCTCCGGCTGCAACTGCGGGATTTGTACCGGATCAGCTACTACCTGATAACCCTCAGGCAGCCAGTTTAACCGGTGCAGGGTATTGACTGCCGGTGGGTATTGCGTTGTCGAAGAATCAGGCAATTCAATCTGTAAAAGCTGCAGTAAAGTGTCAGGCATATCAGCCGTCATCCGCAGATGCGTGACCTGCCAGATTTCCAGCGCCAGATTTTGCGTACCATTTTGTTCAGCGATAGTGTCGATGCGCAGTGGAAAACCGGTTTCAGCATCGACCCACAACCAGTAGTGATAACGTTCTGCGGAGGTTGCCGACAAGCGCAATAGCTGGGCGCTGCGCCCATCGACCATCGACGCACTGCCCAGCACCGCATTGTAGAGTTGCCGCAAGCGAGACGGCGGCTGATACAACAATGCAGGGAGTTCTTTTATATTCTGGCTATGAGTAACCAATGAGGGACGTTCGCTAAGCAGATAATATACCTGCTCATTGCGGCGTAGGATGTCTACCCCTTCGGCAAACATCGGAATCAAGTGCTCAATTTCAGCATCCTGCTCCCGCCCGTGCAACCAGCGGTATGACTCGACCTGGTTGCCTTTGAGGATGACAAAAGACGTATCGAAGTTACGTTGACGGACGCTCTGCTGCACCCGCTCTAACAATGCCCAGCCTGCTTCATCGGCCCGAAGTGGCAGGGCAATTAACAACAAGGCGCTACAACAAAGGCCGACCAGCAGTTTCATCATCAGGGCTCGCGTTTTTCCTGTTCTGGTTCAGTGGTCTGCTCTACTAAGCGTACTTGTTGACGATGTGCCTGTAACAAGGCTTGTAAACGACGTTGCTGTTCCAGCATGGCTTGTTGTTCCTGCTCGGCAAACCGGCTCTCAACTGACGTCTGGCTTAAGCTAACCGGCGTCGCAAAACCCGCTACCGGCCGGGTTTGCAGCACTGGCGATGGCAGGTTAAATTCCTGCTCCAACGGCTGTTGGTACTGCTGCACGCCAAAGACTGCAACCAGCGCCACACCTGCGGCGATGGCGCCTTGTGCTGCTGGTTTTAACCACTGCGCATTAGCCGCCTGTTGCCAGCTTTGTTTAATACGACTGAGTAAGCCGGCCTGCGATTGGAGCTGATAAGTCGTCTCCTGTTCTAACTGCGCGACAAATTGCGCAGTAAAATCAACAGGCAACACACTGTCTGCTTCGTTGCGCATCACAGCGCCGATCAACTGATAGCGTTCCAGGGTTTTCTGCTGTTCAGGCTGCTGCAGCAGTGTATCGAGCTGCGCGGCCGTTAACGGCTGATTATCTGCGGCTTGTGACAGCCACTCCTGCTTTTCTGACAACATAAAGGTTCCTGTCAACTTACGTGCTTGGCTTCGCCTAACCCACCAAGGGTTTGAGCTGGGCGTCTATCGCTTCTCGAGCCCGGAAAATCCGACTGCGTACTGTACCAATCGGACAATCCATCACTTCTGCGATCTCTTCGTAGCTTAACCCTTCAAGTTCACGCAGCGTAATAGCAGTGCGTAACTCGTCCGGTAATTTTTCAATAGTCCCGAACACCACATGGCGGATTTCTTCCGACAACAACAACCGCTCCGGAGAATCCTGCTCTTTCAGGGCATCGCTACCCTCAAAATATTCTGCCTCTTCGGCATCCACATCACTGGCCGGCGGCTTTCGATTATTTGCCACCAGATAGTTTTTGGCGCTATTTACCGCAATACGATACAACCAGGTATAAAATGCACTCTCACCTCGAAAGCCCGGAATAGCGCGATAGGCTTTAATAAAGGCTTCCTGTGCGACATCAGCAACATCTCCGTGATTAGAGACATAACGCGAAATTAAGTTCGCAATCCGGTGCTGATATTTTTTCACCAGCACGTTAAAAGCGGCTTTATCCCCTTGTTGTACACGCTGGACAATCTGCCAATCTAATTCTTGCTCGCTCATTCTTTGAGCCTGCCCCTATAATGCATTAGGTATTGTTCACGAGTGGCGCCAGTCAAGCGTACTGATTATGACTGCAAGCTGAATAAATAGTTCTGCTTAATATGACAAAAAGGCTAGAATAACCTGATCCCAAGCCGCTGACTGCGGGTAGAACCGGCTGTTTCTGCACATTTTTCAAAGCCATCAATAAAGAGTTAAGTGTATCGTATGACACAGGCAAATGAACATCTTTGTGACGTTTTAATTATTGGTAGCGGCGCTGCAGGGTTATCGCTGGCCATTCAATTAGCAGAGCACTGTAAAGTGCTGGTATTGAGTAAAGGCCCACTGCGCGAGGGTTCAACGCTGTATGCCCAGGGCGGTATTGCCGCGGTGTTTGATGAAAACGACAGTATTGCCTCCCATGTCAATGATACGCTGATTGCCGGTGCCGGCCTGTGCGAGCAACAAGCCGTGGAATTTACCGCCGCCCATGCTAAAGCTGCGATGGAATGGTTAATTGCTCAGGGGGTGCCGTTCGATCAATATCAGGACAGTGATGGTAGTATGAAATACCATCTGACGCGCGAGGGCGGTCATAGCCACCGCCGCATTCTGCATGCAGCTGATGCCACCGGGCGAGCCGTGCAGATTACTCTGGTTGAACAGGTCAAACAGCATCCCAATATTACCTTACTGGAAAATTTTAACGCTATCGATTTGGTTACCGGTAAAAAACTGGGCTTGGATCCAAACCGCTGCTACGGCGCTTATGTCTGGAATAAAACGGCGGCCCGGGTGGAAACGGTACGGGCCCAGGCGGTTGCATTAGCGACCGGCGGTGCCAGCAAGGTTTATCTTTATACCAGCAATCCCGACGTTGCCAGTGGTGATGGTATTGCGATGGCCTGGCGTGCCGGTTGTCGTGTTGCCAATATGGAATTTAACCAGTTCCATCCGACCAGTCTGTACCATCCGGCAGCACCGAATTTTCTGATTACCGAAGCGATGCGTGGCGAAGGTGCCTATTTAAAACGTCCGGATGGCAGCCGCTTTATGCCGGATTTTGATCCACGCGCAGAATTGGCACCGCGTGATATTGTGGCCAGAGCTATTGATTTTGAGATGAAGCGCCTCGGTGCCAAATCTGTTTGGCTGGATATTAGTCACCAGCCAAAAGATTTTATTATCGAACACTTTCCAACGATTTATGCCAAGTGTCTTAGTGTCGGCATCGATATTACCAAAGAGCCAATCCCAGTGGTGCCGGCCGCGCATTATACCTGCGGCGGAGTGATGACCGATCTGCACGGCCAGACCGATTTAACTGCTTTGTATGCGATTGGCGAAGTGGCTTATACCGGTTTGCATGGTGCCAACCGCATGGCCTCTAACTCTCTTTTAGAGTGTATCGTCTTTGCGCAAGCCGCCGCCAGGCATATTCTGGCACAGCTCCCTTTCGCCAATACGCCACCACCGATCCCGGCCTGGGATGAGAGCCGGGTCAGTAATTCAGACGAAGAGGTCGTGATTACCCACAACTGGCATGAACTCAGACTCTTTATGTGGGATTATGTTGGCATAGTCCGCACCAACAAACGGCTGGAGCGGGCGCTGCATCGAGTTGAGTTGTTACAACAGGAAATCCAGGACTACTACAGTCATTTCCGAGTCAGCCATAACTTACTGGAATTGCGTAATCTGGTACAGGTTGCAGAACTGATTATCCGCTGTGCCATGCAGCGCAAAGAAAGCCGTGGCTTACATTATAATTTGGACTATCCCGAGCAACTGAGCGACAGCCGCCCCAGTATCCTAACGCCAGTCAGAGCGGGCTGAAGTGGTTTGCTGCCATTGCAACATTCTGATCTGCCGGGCCAGGGCCCGGTAATCTGCGTCACTAACTTGGTCGGCAAACAGCCAGCGCCGCCAGCTCTTGCCCTCTTGATCACGCCAGCTAAGCTGCAGTGCATAGCGACTGAGTAAGTAATCGGGCTGCAATTGCCCAGCCGGTAAATTGCCGGCAAACCAACGTAACTCGCCCTTGGTGTTGAGCTGTAGCATAGTGGCAGTCAGGGGTTGCTGTGCCAGTTGCCATAGCAAATAAAACCAGGCAGTTAAAACCAGCCAGGCTGGCAGATAGCGCTCTGCCGTTAAGGGGAGCAGCAAAAATAATAAAGCCAACAGCGCCGCGGCTAATAGCAGAGCCCTGCAGCGCCACTTGGAAGGCTTTAATGCCAGACTAGACCCGGACACGATTAACAATTAGCTCAATTAACGCCTGAATGGCGCTATCCGTCGAACGGGCATGTCCCATAAACCAGGCGAACAAATCCGGGTCATCACAGGCCAGTAAGCGTTCAAAATCTCGCTTTTGCTGCTCGTTCAGCGCGTCATAGCCTTCCTCAACAAAGGGCGCTAATAATACGTCCAGCTCCAGCATGCCACGGCGGCAGGCCCAGCGTAATTTTGGTTTACTCATTAATGGGGACATCAGGACTCCTCGCAATTTCGCCTTTTCGGCGGTATCTTAACAAAATTCCGGATCCAGGGTTGAGCTTTTGTGCCTCGCCCCAATCTACCTTTTATTATCAGCTGAAGCGTTACATATTATGCAGACATCCTGGCTTAGTGCAGACCAATACGCGTCATTATCAACTGAAGTTCAACCGGCTTTTCTCAGTCCACTGCCTGGCTTTCAGGTACTGAAGATCAGCGGCCCTGATAACCGTAAATATTTGCAGGGACAAACCACCTGTGATTTAAACCAACTGACCGCAGATAATTTTTTACGCGGCGCGCATTGCGACGCCAAAGGTAAGATGTGGTCGGTCTTTCATTTATTCTCGCAAGGTGAGGATCTGCTCGTCGTCGCCTTTCGGGATGAACTGCAAGCCTCTTTAGTACAGTGGAAAAAATTTGGCGTCTTTTCTAAAGTCAGCTTTGACCAAACGGAGCAACCCCATGCCGTTTTCGGTTTAGCTGGCCCTGAGAGCCAGAGTTTAATCCGCCAGCTCG
The DNA here is from genome assembly GCF_001441695.1 of Alishewanella sp. WH16-1. Taxonomy (NCBI): domain Bacteria; kingdom Pseudomonadati; phylum Pseudomonadota; class Gammaproteobacteria; order Alteromonadales; family Alteromonadaceae; genus Alishewanella; species Alishewanella sp. WH16-1. The sequence continues at coordinate 48,567 of NZ_LCWL01000101.1, forward strand.
GTTTTACGGTGCCGCAAGCCGCCGGCCAGTTGGTGCGAAACGGCGAACAAAGCTTGCTTTGCCTGGCGGCAGACCACTATTTGCTGGTGCTGCCACAAACGGAATTGGCTAGCCTGCAGCAGGCTCAGCTACCGCTGGCCGCGCCAACACTCTGGCTGGAGCAGCATATCCGCCATGGTCTGGCCTATCTGGAGCAACCCCTGATTGGCGAACTGGTACCGCAAATGCTTAACTTACAGGCGGTAGAGGGTATTAGCTTTACCAAAGGCTGTTATATTGGTCAGGAGACCGTGGCGCGGTTAAAATATCGCGGTGGTAATAAAAGAGCGGCCTATATTCTCAGTGCCGAAACCGATGAAACGCCGGTTGCCGGTGCCAGCATCGAATTAAAACTGGAAGATAACTGGCGCCGGATTGGCCAGGTAATTAATGCGGTAAATATTAATCAGCAGCTGTGGCTGTTGGCCTTATTGCCGAATGACATAACACCGGCAGACTCGTTAAGGTTAGCTGGCGAGCAGCCGCTGCTGCTGAGTCAGCATGCCTTACCCTATTCTCTCAATTAAGAGGTTTGCATGACCATTTCTCAAGACAAAGTTGTCGCCATTCATTACACCGTTACCGATAGCAAGGGTAACCAACTCGATTCTTCTGCCGGTGGCGAGCCTCTGGTATTTATGTTTGGTCAGGGCGCGCTGATCCCGGGTTTGGAACAAGCGTTGGCCGGCAAGGCCGCCGGCGACAAATTTAGCAGCACTATTGCAGCCGCAGACGCCTATGGCGAACGCCACGACCAGCTGGTACAAGCCGTGCCGCGTTCTATGTTTGAAGGAATGGACGTTGCTGTGGGTATGCGCTTTCGTGCCTCAGGCCCGGATGGTCGCGAACAGCCGGTCATTATTATTGATGTGTCAGAGGAAGAAGTCGTTGTCGATGGCAATCACCCGCTGGCCGGTTTTGAACTGCAGTTTGATGTGGAAGTGGTCGCAGTACGCGATGCCACTGCCGAAGAGTTGGCGCACGGCCATGCTCATGGTATTGACGGTCACGCCGGACATTAAGCTTTTCTGATATGTGAAATAAATCAAGGCGCCAGCAGTAATCTGCTTTGGCGCCTGCTTTTCGCGACTGACAAAGTGCTTGACAGTACCGCTAAAGCCCCCTATTTTGCTGCTGGTCAACAACTGGTTACAGAGTAAACAATTCGCGCTGATGAAAGATCGTATAATAATTTCCGTCTCAAGCGTACATGGTACCCGACACTTCAATATCAGTAATATCGTGAAACGCAATGCCGTAATTGGCTTGTGGGTCGTACTGTTTTCGGTGTTAATTACCGCCGCGCTGATAAATTATTTGCTGCATACCGTCGACTCGGCCAAAGCTGAGCAGCAATTGTTAGCCGAACAAACCAGCGTCTTACAACAACAGTTAGCGCAATTAACTGACACCCGCGATACGCTGGAACAGGAACTCACCTTAAAGCAGGATGAGATGGCGCTGGTCAGTCAACGACTGGAAGAAATCGAACTTAGCCTGGGCTTGGAGCATAGTCAGCAGCAGGGCTTAGAAAGTCGTCTTGACATTGCTACCGTGACCTCGAGTGCTCGGATGGCAATGTTGCAGCTGGTGCCAAATGGTTCGCCGCTGGAGTTTGATAAAAGATCATCACGTTATGGCGTGCGTACCCATCCGATTCTGGGTAAACGTAAACACCATAATGGCATCGACCTGACTGCGCCGCGTGGTACCCCGATTTATGCCCCGGCTGATGGCGTAGTAGAACTGGTCCGTAAAAGTAATAGTGGTTACGGCAATCTGCTAAAAATTCGTCATGCTTTTGGTTTCGCGACCTTATACGCCCACTTACACGACTTTAAAGTGACCAGTGGTACTTTCGTACATAAAGGGCAATTGATTGCTACCTCAGGCAATACCGGCAGTTCTACCGCACCACATCTGCACTATGAGATCCATTTTTTGGATCGCTCACTGAATCCACAGCACTTTGTCGACTGGGATTCCGGTAACTTTGATCTGATCTTCGAAAAAGAGCGCAATGTGCGCTGGGACTCGCTGGTCTCGATGCTGCAAACCAAAGCCAGCACCCAGTTACAACTGGCGACCTTTAAAGAGCAGCCTGTTACTCAGGTGGCAGAATAAGCCGCCGCGGGCGCTGTCATTTCCGGCGCTGCAGCGGGAAAATTTCCAACGCCATTTGTGCTCTGTAATTTATGCTATAATGCGCCGCTGTACGCAGACACCGGGTCAGCGTAACCTTAGCTGAGTAATACCTGTGACTGAGTGCCGCCCCTTTTCCGATTTCGCCCTATCCCCAGCCTTATTAAAAACCCTGCACGAGCTTAACTTTGCCCAGGCTACAGCGGTACAAAGCGCCAGCTTACCGGCTATCCTGGCGGGTAAAGATGTGTTTGCTCAGGCGGCGACCGGCTCAGGTAAAACGGCAGCCTTTGCGCTGGGTTTACTCAGTAAACTGAATGTCGGCCGGTTTCGCATTCAAAGTCTGGTGCTGTGTCCAACCCGCGAGCTGGCCGAACAGGTGGCCAGCGAAATCCGTCTGCTGGCGCGTGGTATTCACAATATTAAGGTGCTGACACTCTGTGGCGGCGTGCCAGCCAAAGGCCAGATCCTGTCATTGGAACATGGAGCCCATATTATCGTCGGTACGCCGGGACGGGTGCTTGATCATTTGCAGCAACAGCGGCTGGACCTTGCTGAAGTGTCACAACTGGTACTGGATGAAGCGGATCGCATGCTGGAAATGGGCTTTGCCACTGAACTGGAGCAAATTCTGGCGGCACTGCCGCAAACCAAACAACAACTGCTGTTCAGTGCGACCTTTGCGCCGGAGGTAAAAAAACTGGCGCAGGCGCAGCTAGATCAGCCCGAGGTGATCATTATCGATAGCCCGGCGCAGGCAGCACGCATTGCGCAACAATTTTATCTGCTGGAGCAACATAGCCGCAGTGAAGCGGTTAAGCGCTTATTACTGGCGCTGCAGCCCGATAGCTGCGTGATCTTTGCCAATACCCGCAAAGAGGTACAGCAGCTGCATAGCGAATTACAGCAACAAGGCTTTAGTGTCGCCGCCCTGCATGGCGATCTGGAGCAACGCGAGCGCGAACAGCAACTGCTGCAATTTGCCAATGGCAGTTTGCAGCTGTTAGTGGCGACCGATGTCGCCGCCCGCGGTCTGGATATCGAAAAGCTGGATCTGGTGATCAATTATCAGCTGGCGCATGATGTCGAAACCCATACTCATCGTATCGGCCGTACCGGTCGTGCCGGTAGCGAAGGTTTAGCCTGCTCGCTGTATACTGTCGACGACAGCCACAAATTGGCCGCGCTGGAGCAAGCCTTTGCCATTGAAATTGAACCGCTGCCGTTGCCTGCCGCCAATAGCAATCAGCCGCGGCAGCCGGCCATGGTGACACTGGAAATTGATGGCGGTAAAAAACAAAAATTACGCCCGGCGGATATTGTCGGTGCCCTGACCCGCGATAACAAACTGGCGTTTACCGAAATTGGTAAAATTCAGCTGCAGGATTTCCGGGCCTATGTCGCGGTCAGCCGCAATGCCTATAAAGCCGCGTTACAACAGCTTAATCACAGCAAGATGAAAGGCCGCAGCTTTCGCGCCTGGTTACTGACTGTAGTCTAATCAAAACGCTTTTGCTGGCGTAACGCCTTGGTTTGCCCTTGCTGCTTTTTGCTTTGCAGCCGCTTTTGCTGGCTGCTGTAGCTGGGCTTAGTCGCCAGCCGTTTTTTCGGCGCTTTAGTAACACTTTGCAACAGCACCAGCAGCTGTGCCAGCGCCAGTTCGCGGTTTTGCTCCTGACTGCGGCTCTGCTGACATTTAATGGTAATCTTACCGCTTTGGCTGATGCGATGATCGGCAAGCTTTAACAAGCGCTGCTGCAGCCAATCTGGCAAACCAGACTGGCGAATATCCAGCTGCAACAGCACCGCCGTCGACACCTTATTGACATGCTGACCACCCGGGCCGGAAGCGCGGACAAACTGCCAATTCAGCAATTCTTCGTCAAGATAAATATCAGCCGTGATCGGTAGCACCGCTGCTTAACGCTCCCAGTAGGCTTCTTCCAGGCTGTCTTCGCGCTCTGGCAGGCCTTTAGACAGCCTGGGGGCATTTTGTACCAGGATCTCATAACTGACCCGGTTGGCATATTTACACAGCTGGGCAAATGACGAATAGGCCAGATAAGGCAACTCATGCTTGCTCGACAGCGGCTGTACCTGTTTATGATAGCTGTTCGCTGCCATATCGTGCAGGATGGCTGACAAGGCGCCATCTCCGGCACCATTAGTATTCTTAATCCGCTCCGGCCCGCCCAGGTAAGGGTCAATATGCGAATAGACTTTCAGCGGCTGCTGGCAATGCCGGCGCAGCATTGGCCGGCTAAATTCAAAGCGGTTAAAATCGGCCAGGCTGGCAGACTTAATCGGATTTGAACTCTCGCGTTTAGTGCGCTCGTCAGTATAGCCACACAGATACAAGCCCTCTGCCCCGGCGGTGATCAACACCATATCGGTAATTTCCAGTGCCGCCTCGGCTGCCAGCAGCGGATCGCGAAACCCGGTCAGGGCTTCGGCTTCCTGCTCGTTCATCGCCAGCACATTAACGTAATCATGAATGGTTTGCAGGATCTGGGCGCGGTTTTCTTCTACCAGATGACGGGTACCCAGGCTCATCACCACCGGCACCTGATGGGCTTTGGCATCGGCCAGCGCCTTTAACATCGCCTGCTGGATCGGTTGCCCTGTTGCCCGAAGCGGATAAGCGCTGACCACGAAGGCCGCCGCACCGGCAATAATCGGGGTTGGAATATAGTCAGGCGCCAGCTGATCCATATCACTGGGGTCAATCACAAAGGTGCGCTCGCCATCCGGCGTTATCATGGTAATACCACGCCCGATATCGCCCGCCACCCCTTGCAGATGATTCATATCGACTTTCGAGCTGGTATGACAAACATAATGATAAGCAGGCGAACCCAGTGCAATATTGGCCGACATCACGCCCAGCAATACCGATTTATCATCCGCCAGCACCGAGTAATTATGGATCGTATTGCCGATGGTGCCGCCGGCAAAATGATCGGAGATGGCGTTATTGACCACCAACTCATGATAAATCCGGTTCGCTTTGTCATGTTCAACCAGGTTCGATAAACCTTTAGGGATATCATATTTGGCCAGAAACTCATCGCTAACACTGGCAACCACATCAACAATGGTTTGATCTAAACCGACAATATAGGTATCCAACGCCGGACGCACATCCAGACTGGGTAATTGTGGTTTGGGCTGAGAGACCGGAAAGTAATGCTTGATTTTACGCAGACCGGGAAATTTCATTAGCTGACGCTCGGTGACAAACAAAGCGCTATTTTAGCGAAAAAAACGCCGCAACGCGCGGCGAATTTTCGCTTAGTGGCAACATAATCGCGACTTAGTCTCGAATAGTCGCAAAAAGTTGCGAATAGTTGCGAATAGTGACGAAAAGTAGCGCAATCAGCTGCTATTGCGGCAAGTCACGCAAAAACACCGGCTTATCAGGGCGGGAATGTTCAGCACTGTAGTAATAGCCAGCCAAATCAAAGCCCAGAATACCCTCCAGAGCCGTTAGCCGCTGCTGAATCACATAACGGGCCATTAAACCGCGGGCTTTCTTGGCGTAAAAGCTGATGATCTTGTACTGTCCATTTTTCAGATCTTTAAACTCTGGGCTAATCACCCGCGCCTGCAGGGCTTTGGTATCGACCGCCTTAAAATATTCCTGCGACGCCAGATTTAACACCGTATCGGTATTCAGCGCGGCCAGCTCGCTATTCAGATGGGCGGTTAAGCGGCTTTTCCAGTACGCATACAAATCTTTACCAGCCGGATTCGCCAGGCTGGTGCCCATCTCCAGCCGGTAGGCCTGCATCAGATCCAGTGGCCTGAGTACGCCATAGAGGCCGCTTAAGATCCGCAGTTGCTGCTGCGCAAAGCCCAGGTCTGCCGCAGTTAAGCTCGCTGCGTCCAGTCCCTGATACACATCGCCGTTAAACATAAAGAGCGCGGCTTTAGCATTGTCAGGGGTAAAAGGCGGTTGCCACTGGGCAAAACGAGCGGCATTTAAGCCGGCCAGCTTGTCACTGATATGCATTAGCGAGCTTAAATCAGCCGGCGTCAGGGTTTTACAAATCGCGGCCAGCGCTGTGGCCTCGGCTAACAGCGCTGGCTGAGTCACCGCTAAGGGTGTGGCAGACGGAGTCAGGTCGAGATCTTTAGCCGGTGATACCAGCAACAACATAAGCGGGGCTCCTTTTCTTTAAAAACAGAGGTCAGAAAATCAGATATGCCAACATCAAACGTTAACAGGCGCTGGCATTGGCGATCGGCAAGCCATCAGATAAAACCGCGATCCAGCCGGCCCAACAACTGACTAACCTTAATACTGGCGCGGCAGCCCTTGCAGATCACGCAGGGCGCCATTATGCTTGTTCCAGGCGCGAATGCAAAGGATCCTGCCGCGAACTGCCGCCTGAGCGCGGCCGCTTGTCATCTTTTGTTCAGCCGGTCGACCTATACTGCAGGTCGACCGGCTAACACTCCGCTTATCGGCTGAACTTAGTACGATATTTGTTGTTTTATTACTACACTTTTAGCCGTTTAGCCGTATAATCAGACTCAATTAACCAACAAAATGGTAAGTGAATAACATGAAAGATTTATTAACTCAGTTAAAAGCGGTCACCACCGTGGTGGTTGACAGTGGCGACCTGAATGCCATCGAGCAATTCCGGCCAGTGGATGCCACCACTAACCCGTCTTTGTTGTTAAATGCCAGCCAGTTAGATTTTGCTAAACCGATGCTGACTGCGGCTATCGCTTACGCCAAAACACAAAGTCAGGACCCGGCGCAGCAACTGGCCTTAGCCAGTGATAAATTCGCCGTTGATGTCGGTACCGCCATCAGCAAGCTGGTGCCGGGCCGGGTGTCAACTGAAGTCGATGCCCGTTTATCCTTCGATACCGCAGCGACCATTGCCAAGGCACGCCAGTTAGTGGCTCTGTATCAACAAAATGGCATTGGCACTGACCGGATCCTGATCAAAATTGCCTCGACCTGGGAAGGCATTCAGGCCGCCAAGGTACTGGAGCAGGAAGGTATTCAATGTAACCTGACCTTACTGTTCCATCTGGCACAGGCGCGGGCTTGCGCCGAGGCCGGCGTCTATCTGATTTCGCCCTTTGTTGGCCGGATCCTGGACTGGTACAAAGCCAATACCAAGCAAGACTATACCGCCGAGACCGATCCGGGCGTGTTGTCGGTGCGCGAAATTTATCAGTTCTTTAAACAGCATGGCTACAGTACTATCGTGATGGGCGCTAGTTTCCGCAATATTGGCGAAGTATTAGCACTGGCCGGTTGCGATCGCCTGACGATCAGCCCGGCACTGCTGGATGAACTGAGCCAGCAACAGGGCGAGCTGGCAGTGAAACTGCAAGATCAAGGCGTCACGTCGGCCAAACCGGCGGCGTTAACCGAACAACAGTTCCGCTGGGCGCTGAATGAAGATGCAATGGCGACCGAAAAACTGGCAGACGGGATCCGTAAATTTGCCGTTGACCAGCGCAAGCTGGAAAGCCTGATCCAAAGCCAGCTGTAAAGGGAGCACCGCATGACTGCCAGTTTAACTGCCTTATTAAAGCCATTGGCCGAGCGGCAACAGCCGCTGCGTCAGTTATTTGCTGCTGAGCCAAATCGCGCTGCGCGTTTTAGTGCCAAAGCCTGTGGCATCACGCTGGATTTCTCGAAAAACCTGTTGGATGACAGCAGCTGGCAAACCCTGCAGCAACTGGCCGCCCAAAGCAGCATCCGCCAGCTGTGTCAGCAAATGCAAGCCGGTGCCGCTATCAATAATACCGAGCAGCGTGCGGTCTGGCATACGCGGCTGCGGCAGCAAGATTTGCAAGACCTGCGGCTAAATGGCGAGGATATCGGTGCGGCGATTAGCGCCTGTCGCGCACAAATGGCGACACTAATCGACCAGCTCCACCAGGGGACTTACCTTGGTTATAGCGGCAAGCCAATTACCGATCTGATTTGGGTCGGCATTGGTGGCTCGCTGCTGGGCCCGCAAATGGCGGTGGAAGCCCTGACGCCCTATCATTGTAGTCCGGTGCGACTGCACTTTGCCGGCAATATCGATGGCGCTATTGTCAGCGATCTGACCAAACAACTGCAGCCTGAGACGACACTGGTGGTGGTTGCTTCAAAATCCTTTGGCACCGAAGAAACCAAACAAAATGCGTTAGCGCTGCGCGCCTGGTTTAGTGCTCAGGGCGCAGACAAAGCCGCTATCGCGCGACACTTCTGGGCCACCTCTGCCAATGTGCAGGCGGCCGCCGAATTTGGCATTGTGCCACAGCATATCCTGCCGATGTGGGACTGGGTGGGTGGCCGTTACTCGCTCTGGTCAGCGATTGGCTTACCGGTCTCGCTGATGATTGGTAATGACGGTTTTAATCAGCTGTTAGCCGGTGCCGCCGCCATGGACCAGCATTTCTTTAACGCGCCCTTTAGCGAAAACCTGCCAGTGATTCTGGCATTACTGGGCATCTGGTATATCAACGGTTTCGGCTGTCAGGCGCAGGCGCTGCTGCCATATAGCCATTATCTGCGTTTACTGCCGTCTTATGTGCAACAACTGGATATGGAAAGTAATGGCAAGGCGGTCGATCGCCGCGGCCAGCCACTGAGCGATGTCACCGCCCCGGTGATCTGGGGTGATGCCGGCACCAATGGCCAGCATGCTTATCATCAGTTATTGCATCAAAGCCAGCTGAAAATCCCAGCAGACTTCCTGCTACCGCTAAAGGTCGCGCATCCGCTACAGGACCATCACCAGCGGCTGGCCGCGCATTGCTTTGCGCAAACCCAGGCGCTGATGCAGGGTAAGACCGAGCAGGAAGCATATCAGGAATGTCTGGCGCAGGGCATGACGGCGCAGGCGGCAGCAGAATTAGCCCCGCATAAGGCGTCACCTGGTAATAAACCCAGTAATACTTTATTACTGGATGAGTTATCACCCTATCATCTGGGCGCCTTGATCGCACTCTATGAACATAAGGTGTTCTGTCAGGGAGCGATCTGGCAACTGAATAGCTTTGACCAATGGGGGGTTGAGCTGGGCAAGCAGCTTTCTACACCGATTTATCAAGCACTTAAGTCGCAAGGTGATGCTCAGTTCGACAGTTCAACAGCGCAGTTGATTGCCCTGTTCCGCCAACAAAACCGCTAAACCCTGTTTAGCATCAGCAAGGCTGCCCGCGGGCAGCCTTTATTTTTTGCGCCGTCATCGTACTGTCACTTTTTAGTTTTATTTTTAGACAAAGTGTGGTAGAAACTTGTTGAAAATAACAACAAGAAACAACAATCAGATGAGGCCGTAATTATGGAAAGCTTCGAAGACTTACTGAACATGTTGGAACGTCCGGCGGCGAAAACCCGCACCGTTAAGCGCAAATGGCGGGAAATTGAGGAATTGAAAGAACGCCAAAGACTGAAAAAAGAGCTCTGTGACATTGATTGGACCATTGAACCTGAACTGATTGATATCGAATTATAAACAAAAGGGCCTGCAGTTAACTGCAGGCCCTTTTCGTTGTTCATTTTCGTTATCTGTTAAATCAGCTAAGACACGGTCAGTTACAACACTGAGTGCCAGTTAACCGGCGTCTTGCCGGCGGCGCGCAGCAGGCTGTTAGTCTGTAAAAAATGACCACAGCCCAGAAAGCCGCGATGTGCGGACAACGGCGATGGATGGGGTGCCTGCAGAATATGATGCCGGCTGGCGTCAATCAGCCGCGCTTTCTTCTGCGCATGAGAGCCCCAGAGTAAAAACACCAGTTGCTCACAGTGCTGGCTGATTTGTCGGATCACCTGATCAGTAAATTGCTCCCAGCCCAGGGCGCGATGCGAGTTCGGCTCATTTGCCACCACCGTCAACACGGTATTCAGCAATAACACGCCCTGCTCGGCCCAGCTTTGCAGGTAGCCATGTGACGGCACCTGAAAGTCTGCATATTCCAGCGCCAGCTCCTTGTAGATATTCAGCAACGAAGGCGGCACCCGTACGCCCGGCCTGACCGAAAACGCCAGCCCATGCGCCTGGTTTGGGCCATGATACGGATCCTGCCCCAGCACCACCACCTTCAGCTCAGATAACGGCGTCAGCTTAAACGCATTAAAGATTTCACTGTCCGGCGGATAGATCACCTGGCCACCGGCACGTGCCTGCTGGATCGCCGTCAGCGTTTGCTGAAAGTAGGGTTGTTGCTTTTCACTGCCAAGAAGGTCCTGCCATTGCATCAGCGATTATCCAGTTGTCGTAATACCTGCTCGAGGGTGGCAAAATCGGCCGGAATATCGCGGCTATAACTTTGCTCAGCGGCACATTTTGCCAAAGCCGCCGGTAAAGCGATAGGTGTTCCTAAAATATTCTCTACCTGTTCTTTAAACTTAGCCGGATGCGCCGTACCGAGGAAGATCCCCACCTCACCCGGCTGCAGGCTACGTTTTAACGCCTTATAGGCAACAGCCGCGTGCGGCTCACTCAGATAACCCTCTTGCGCCAGTAAGCGCATACCAAGCTGGGTGTCATCTTCATCGACCTTAACCGCCTCGATATCAGTCCGGCTCACTACCCCCTGCGCCAACAGCGCTTCTACCCTGGGCCAGTTATTCGGTGCACTGACGTCCATCGCATTCGATAAAGTGGCAATGGTTTTGTTGGGTTGCCACTGGCCGCTCTGCCAGTAACGCGGCACTGTATCATTCAGGTTCGTCGCAGCAACCATCCGCTTAATCGGCAGCCCCAGCGCCTTGGCAATCAGACCGGCAGTCAGGTTACCAAAGTTACCGCTGGGTACCGCTATCACCGCTTCTGAGCGTTGTTCGACCGGCAGTTGGGCAATAGCTTCAAAGTAATAACAGATTTGCGCAAATAAACGACTGATATTAATCGAGTTGGCCGAGTTAATATTGTAGGTTTTTACCAGCTCCTGCTGGTCAAAGACTTGCTTAACCAGCGCCTGACACTGGTCAAAGTCACCATCCACCGCCAGCGTGGTGATATTCTGCCCCAGGGTGGTAAACAGCTTTTCCTGCAGCAGACTGATCTTGCCTTTCGGGTACAGGATCACTACCTCTACCCCAGGCTGCTGATAAAACGCATGTGCCACAGCCGCACCGGTATCGCCGGAGGTGGCGGTAACAATAGTGGTTTTGCGCCCGCTCTGGGCTTTGGCCAGCGCCTGCGCCATAAAGCGGCCGCCAAAGTCTTTGAACGCCAGCGTCGGGCCATGAAACAGTTCCAGGCAAAACGTCTGCGCCGTAACGGGTACCAGTGGTGCGGCAAAGGTAAAGGCGGCACTCACCATCTGAGCGACTTCAGCCTCGGTTAGCTCATCGCCAATCAATGCAGCTAAAATTTTGGTACTGCGTTCTACCAGCGGTAAGGCAAGTAAAGCGTCAATATCCAGCTTTGGCCAGCTGGTCGGGAAAAATAAGCCTTGTTGCTGGCCCAGGCCCTGTCGCACCGCCTGTAAAAAACTGACTTGTTCGGTTGGGACTTTTAAATTCGTTAACATCATCTTTATTACTCCGTGAGCGCTCTGGCGCCCTGTGGCGCTAACCGGCAGATGGCGGTCAGCGCGTCCTGATTCTTGGCATAATGGGCATTAAGGTAAGCCGCCGTCGCGGCAGCCTGTGCATCATCCCGGCAAAGTGCAAATACAGTCGGGCCGGCACCGGAAATCCCCAGGTGCAGTACCCCTTGCTCACTTAGGGCGGTACGCAAGGGCAATAACTCCGGCATCAGACTCTGCCTGGCCGGCTCTGCCACCCGATCCTGTAACGCCGCCGCGGCATCCTGCTCATCGCCGGCGTAGAGCGCACTGACAAAGCGGCTGAGCATACCGGCAAAGGCGATACTGGCGGATAAACTTAACTGCTGTGGCAAAACAGCGCGTGCGGCCTTGGTCGAGAGTACTGTCCCCGGATAACAGAGCACCACCCGCCAATGCTCGAACCAGGGCAAGCTGCGGCAAATCTGCGCACTATCCGGTAACATCAACTGTAAGCCACCATAATAAGATGGCGCCACATTGTCATAATGCACACTGCCACTTACCCCGCCCTCCGCCACCGCCATTAACTGTAGCAGCTCACTCTGGCTAAACGGCTGGCCGAAATAGTCATTAAAGGCATAAAAAGCCACGACGATTGAACAGGCGCTGGAGCCTAAACCACTGCCAACCGGCAAATGCTTATTAAGTTGCAAACGCAAGCGAGGTAATGGCCGGCCCAGTGCCTGTTCAAAGGCATAAAAGGCTTTAAACACCAGATTATCTTCGGTTGCCGCCGGTAGCTGATGCAGATAGCGGCCGCTTAGCTGCAAACTGAGCTCTGCCGCCTCGCCCAGGATCAGCAGCTCATCACCGAGCAGGCTGCCGTCTACCGGTTCAAAGGCGGCGCCCAGCAAGTCAAAACCGACGCTGAGATTGCCGGTCGAGGCCGGCGCATAATAACGCTTAGTTGAATGTGATTGCATAGACTATACCTGCTGCTGCCAGCTCAGGGTGCGCAGAATATCGCTAAAGACCCCGGCAGAAGTGACAGCAGCACCGGCACCATAACCACGCAGCACAAAGGGGATCGGCTGATAATAGCGGCTTAGGATCGACAGCGCATTCTCACCGTCTTTTACTTTGGCCAGCGGATGATCAGCGGCCAGCGCTTTAATCGCGACCTTACATTTGCCATCGCGGATCTCGCCAATATAGCGCAGCACCTTACCCTCCGCTTTGGCAGCAGCCAGCCGCTCAGCAAAGGCCTGGTCTAATTGCGGCAGCTGCGCCATAAAGTTTTCGACGTTAGCGCCGGCAGCAAAACCGGCCGGCAACACCGAGTCCACTTCGACCTCGCTCAGATCCAGCATTAAACCGGCTTCGCGCGCCATAATCAGCAGCTTGCGGGCCACATCCATACCGGATAAGTCATCGCGCGGATCAGGCTCTGTAAAGCCCATAGCGCGGGCTTTGGCGGTCACCACCGACAGCGGCACTCCGGCTTCCAGCTCGCCAAAGATATAGGATAAGGAGCCGGATAGAATACCTTCAAAGGCCAGCAACTGGTCGCCGGCATTTAGCAGCCCTTGCAGGGTATCGATTACCGGCAAACCGGCACCGACTGTGGTTTCATACAAAAAGCGCCGCCGTTGCTGCTGGGCAACAGCACGCAAGCGATGGTAATACTCCAGGCTGCTGGTATTGGCTTTTTTGTTTGGCGTAACGACATGGAAGCCGGCTGCCAGAAAATCGGCGTACTGGTCCGCGACTGCCTGGGCACTGGTGCAATCGACCAGTACCGGATTGGTTAAATGCTGTTCCTGGACAAAGCGGTTTAACTCCGCCAGCGAAAACTGCGCATTGGCCTCTGCCAATGCCGGCTGCCAGTTTTTCAGATCTACACCGTCTTTCGCCAATAACAGCTGCTTACTGTTGGCGATACCGTACACGGTAAGCTTAACCTGGCGCTGCTGTAAAAAGGCTTGTTGCCGTTCGATCTGGGCCAGTAATTCACTGCCGACCACCCCGCAACCGACCAGAAACACATCAATACTGGGGATATGGCTGAAGAAGTTCTCATGGCAGACTTTAACCGCATTCTGACAGCTGCGCTGCTCGACCACCGCAGAAATCGAGCGCTCACTGCTATCCTGAGCAATGGCCACCACGTTCACCCGCGCCTGCGCCAGCGAAGCGAAGAACTTCGCAGCCACGCCTCTGTGCTGCCGCATACCATCGCCAACCAGGCTGACAATCGCCATATCGGATTGAATGGCTAATGGCCGTAGCAGTTTGTTTTGCAATTCTAATTCGAACTCGGCTTCCAGCGCCTTTTTCGCCGCCACCAGATGCAGCTGCGGCACACAGAAGCTGATGCTAAATTCCGACGAGGACTGGGTAATTAAGCTTACCGAAATCTGTGCGCGCGCCATAGCGGCAAAGACCCGGCTGGCCATACCCACCACGCCCTTTAACCCCGGGCCAGATACCGTAATCAGCGCCAGATGTTCGAGGCTGGAAATGCCCTTCACCAGCGCTTCACCATCACCTTCCATATCGATACAGGTGCCCGGCGCACTGGGGTTAAGGGTATTTTTGATATAACAGGGAATTTGCACCCGCGCCAACGGGCCGATTGTTTTCGGATGCAGCACCTTAGCACCGAAATAAGATAACTCCATCGCTTCATCGTAAGACAAACGATCGATTAAGCGGGTTTGTTTCACCTGCCGTGGATCGGCACTGTAGACGCCATCGACATCGGTCCAGATCTCACAGGCACTGGCTTTGATCCCCGCGGCAATGACGGCGGCGGAATAATCCGAGCCATTGCGCCCCAGTAAGGCCGTCTCGCCCTGGGCGTTACTGGAAACGAAGCCTGCCATCACGTAGATGCTGGCCGGTGTCGCCGCCATAGCGGCATCAATCACCGTTGCTGTCGCCGCCACATCGGCAGTGGCATTTAAAAAATCACCCTGACTTTTCACCAGCTTTACCGAGTCCAGCGCCTGCACATCCGCACCTTGCCCCTCTAACAAGGCCGTCATCAGTGCCACGCTGAACTGCTCGCCCAGGCCCAGGATCTGCGCTTTAATATGATCCGGGCAAAACTTTAATAAACTCATGCCCTGTAACTGCCAGCCCAACTGCTGGATCTGGCTGTTGATCAGCGCTTGCACCTGCTGCCGGCGTACCTCACTGACGCCCGGCACCTCGGCTAACAGTTGCTGGTAGCGCTGTTCAAGCTGGCTTAGCGGTGACTGAAAGTCTGCTCCCAGATACGCCAGATCGGTTAATTCGACCAGCGTATTGGTTACCCCCTGTGGGGCCGATAACACCAGACAGACTTGTTCTGTTGTTGCCTGCTGCAACACAATTTGCGCCACTTCAGAAAATCTGGCCACCGACGCCAGCGATGACCCGCCAAATTTTAGCACCCTCATAATTTCTCCTCGCGCATCCAAGTCTTTAGTCGTTTTGTTATCGCAGACCTTTGTTAGTCAACCGGCTGTCACGCTATGTTGCGTGATCAACGCCGGTTCACCTGGGCCAAGTGGCCAAAAAAAAGGCCCGGAACCTTTGAGGTCACGGGCCTTTTTACAGACAGCACACCGCCGACCTCCTACCCCGCGGGGTTGGTGGTGGTAATAATGGTGGTGGGTACTGCTGCTTTTATATTCATAGACTACACTATGCACAGACTTTTAGACGTCTGTCAAACCTTTTTCTGGTCCGCGGTTAAATAGCCGGTATGGCGCTTAATACCGGCTAACTCGCCTTACTACTATCGCGCCAGATACTGGTCTGATTTTTACCCGCACATTTCGCCTGATATAGGGCTTGCTCTGCCTGTTGCAATAAGGTGTCGGCACTCACCCCGGCGGTAAAAGTACTGACGCCACAACTGATACTGAGTTTAACCGGCGGCAATTGTTCAGTAATGCCTTGCTGTGCCAGACTGGCTCTAAGCCGGTTCGCCACCTCCAGTGCACCAGCTAATTCCGTATCCGGCAATAACACGGCAAACTCCGCACCACCCAGCCTGGCCAATAAATCGTTGTCTCGCAACAAGGCGCCACATTGTCGCGCCAGGCTTTGCAAAACGCTGTCGCCGAACTGGTGGCCATACTGATCATTTAGCGCTTTAAAGCGATCCAACTCGAACAATAAAACAGCCAAGGGCCGTTCATAGCGCTCTGCCCTGGCCAACTCAAGTTGTAATTGCTGCAACCAATACTGGCGATTTGGCAACTCGGTCAAGCTATCAAAACGATCGTGCCGTTTTAGCTGTTGGGCGCTGAGTAACAGCTGCGCATGGTAACGGGCGGTCTCTGTCGCATCTTCGATCCAAATCGCCAGCGCACTATCGTCGCGCTGTGGCAGCGGCAGCAGACTAATATTTTGCGCCATGGCCATATTTTCCGTTGCAGCCTGGCGGGGAAACTTCAATAAATACAAGCGTTGCTGCCAGCTGATCTGCTGAATCTGTTGTTGCGTCAGAACCTCAGTGACCTTGCGACAAAACCAGGCTTTGGGGACTTCCGGGAATAATTGAAAGAAGTCATGACCAACGAGATCGCGTTCCGGCAACCCGCTGTGCTGACAAACAAAACTGTTCACAAAAGTTAATTGATAACGATTGTTCAACAAGATAATACCGCCGGGAAGCTGTTTTAACAGCTGTAAAGCAGAGCTATTCATACCGGTTTGGCTCCTTGCGCAGAATAAATCCGTTATTTACGGCCATTCTGTAAAATAATTATTTTAAATAACAACCATATTCGCTATGGTAACATTAGTCGATCGCTTTTTGTTCAAGACACCACTCTGGGTGATAACATGCCGCAAACCAGCCTTTCAAAAAAGCTGCTGACCAAGGTTTTATCAGTATATTTTTTACTGACCCTGATAGTAACACTCGGCCAGATCATTGCTGAGTATTACAATGCGAAAAACTTTATCCGGAATGAGTTATCTACGCTGCAACAAACTTTTGCCGGCAGTTTGACCCGGGCGATCTGGGAACTGAACACGCCGCAAACCCTGAATATTGCCGACGGTTTACTGGCTATCCCGGCAATTGAAGGTGTAATAGTGCGGGACGACAACGGTACCATTATTACGCAGTCTGGCCGCTATATTGATATTCAACAACGTTTTAGTAATCAACTGGTACAACAGGAACTGAGTATCAGTGATCAGCAAAGCGGTATTTTTGGCTACACCTTCCCGCTGATTTTTGAATTTTCCGGGCGCACCAGTCAGGTCGGTGATGTGACACTGTTCTCCAGCCGCAACGTTGTGATTGAATTTATAGAAGTCGGGCTATATTTTTTAATTGGTAATGCCATTTTAAAAACGACGTTTTTAATCATTCTCTTCTTACTGGCATTTAGAAAACATTTGACCGAGCCGCTGGCAGACTTAAGCCAACAGATTGAAAACCTTGATTTAGAGCAGCTTGATGGCTCCAAAGTCCGGATTTCAACCGATGAAGGGGCTGAGTTAGGTATTATGGCGTCAGCCTACAATAAATTGATTGAGCGGCTGCAGGATTACCAGCAACAACTGAAACAAACCCAGCAACAATTATTATTGTCGAATAATAAGCTGGATCAGCAAAATTTATTGTTAGAGCAAGAAGTCGCACGCAAGACCTCGGGTTTAAGCCAGGCAATGATGGACCTGCAACAACAAAAGCAAGAACTATTACAGAACAAGCAGGCACTACGCGAAGAAATTGAGCAACGGCGCCAGACCGAATTAAATCTGTTAGCACGGCAACGCGAACTACAGGAAACCATCGATACTCTGAATCAGGCGCAGGATCGGTTAGTCCAGTCAGAAAAAATGGCTGCTTTGGGTGGCCTGGTGGCGGGTATCACCCATGAAGTTAACACACCGGTAGGCATTGGCGTAACGGCAACCAGCTTTCTGGCCGAGCGCTTACATCAGCTGGAACAAGCGTTCCGTGAAAAAACACTGACCCCGAAAATGCTGGAGGACTTTTTATCCGAAGCCAGCCAAAGCACGGATCTACTGCAGTCTAATTTACAGCGGGCATCGGAGCTGATTGCCAGCTTTAAACAAATTGCCGTTGATCAAGCCAGTGAAGCCATCCGCACCATCAATTTATGTGAATATCTGCACGAAATTATCCGGTCCTTACAACCGCATTTTAAAAAGACTCAGCATCAGATAGAGGTAAATTGCGCCGACAATATTATTCTCGATTGCCCGGCCGGCGCCATTTCACAGATATTCACGAATTTGCTGATGAACTCACTGATCCATGGTTTCGAAAACATGGCCCAAGGTCAGATCCGGATTACAGTGATTGATGATGCCGACAATATTGAAATTCGATACTCCGACAACGGCAAAGGCCTCAGCGCCGGCCAGCTGGAAAAACTCTTCCACCCATTTTTTACCACCAAACGGGATCAGGGTGGCAGTGGTTTAGGTACTCATATTGCCTATAACCTGGTAAGACAAACGCTGGGCGGAAGTATTGAGGCCAGCAGCGAACCCGGAGCGGGCCTGCACTACCATATTTGCTTTCCGAAAAAACCGAGATTGAATCGTTAAGGCAAGGTATACTCCGGACTTTGCCTCAACTGGAAGTAGTGTGTTATGTGGTTTAAAAACATCCGGGTTTATCGTCTGAGCGCCCCGTTAACGATGGACCAGGCGGTCATCGAACAAGCCCTTGCCGAATATAAATTCAGCCCCTGTACCGGACAAGAAGCGTTGCGAAGCGGCTTTAGCTTCCCGCTGCACCCGAGTATCAAACAATATTGCCATCTGCAGCAGCACCGTTGGTTCTTCGCGATAAAACGCCAGGAAAAGGTGTTACCGGCGGCAGTGATTAACGAAGAATTAGCGCCGAAACTTGAAGCGGCAGAACAAGAAGCCGGCCGCGCCTTAAGCCGGAAAGAAAAACAAGCCTTAAAAGACGATTTGATTCAGAGCTTATTACCCCGCGCCTTCAGTCGTTCAACCCTGACCCACGGTTATTACGATGCTGAGCAGCAATGGCTGGTAATCAATACCGGCAGTGCCAGTAAAGCAGAGGACGTGCTGGCATTATTGCGCAAAGCTCTGGGCTCCCTGCCCGCACTACCTTGGCTGGACAATCATAAACTTAATCAACACCTGCAGCTTTGGTTGCAACATCAGCAGCTACCCGGTACCTTTCAACCTGGTACTGAAGTGGAATTGAAGGCTCCGGACGAGGAAGGCGCTAAGGTCCGTTTTAGTAACCACTTACTCAGTGCAGATGAGGTGCAAACCCATCTGGAAGATAAACTGGTTACCCGCATTAGCCTGCAACAGCCGGATGGTTTCCGTCTTACCGTGACCGATGATGGCGGCATTAAACAGCTGCAGTATTCTGAACTGTTGCTGGAACAAAATGACGAACTGGGCTGGGACGATTTAGCCGCCCGCCTGGACGCTGACCTGTTACTGATGGCCGACAGCCTGAATCAGGCGTTACTGGCGATTAGCCAACAGGTTATGGCGCAAAGTACCGAATAACGGACAGCTGTATGGCTCAGGTAAAGAGCCCGCGAATATCCTGGTACAGCTCGGCAAATTGCGGCTGTTTACTAAATTGAGGCACCGTAATCAACTGTTGTTGCAAGTAATATTGCAACAACTGCATCTCCGCCTCTGCGGATTTATAATAACCGCGGGCAATCGCAGCCAGCCGGATAAAGTCAGTATAATCCGGTGGCTGCCCTCCCTGGCACAGACGCCAGTTTTTTGCGGCTAGCTGAAACTCCGGACCAAAACCCCAGGCTTGCAACACTTTAACACTGACGAAAGGCGCAATTTTTTCAGTGATATTATGTAAGAAAACCGGGTGACCAAACACCTCCGGATGCCGCTCGGCTTCAGCGATCACGGCCAGCGCCCCAATGTTATGCACCAAACCACAGAGTGTCATCAGATCAGCATTAAATTGCGCTGCCGGATGTTCCGCCTGATACAACTTCAGACAAGCGGTAGCAATGGCGGCGACCTGGATATTTTCACGCCACAGTTTATCCAATTGCTGTTGCACCACCGGATATTTTGAAACAAACAATTGCTCCAGTGCCAAGGCCGTTGCGACATGCTTAATTTGACTCAAACCAATCCGGGTTACTGCTTGTAACAGACTGTTACTTTTGATCGCGCGGCCGAGGAAAGCACTGTTTGCTACCTTCATTAAACGCGCCGCCAAAGCCGGATCCTGCGCAATCACATCCGCCATTTTCGCCAGGCTGATTTTCGGATCCTCAGCACTTTGTCGCACCTTTAGCGCGATTTCCGGTAACGTTGGCAGCACCAGGCTGTCATCACGGATTTTCTGTTCCAGTATCGTTAACAACGCCTGCTGTGCACTCATGGTGACTCCTGCTTCTCAGTGACCTCTGCCGCTTCCCGCGCCAGAACAGCGCGCATTTGTTCCAGTAGGGCCTGTATATGCTGCACTATAGGATCGGATGCAGCGCGTTCTAAGCGGCCAGCCAGTTCCGTTAGTTCAGGATACCCCATACTGCCGGCACTGCCTTTTAAGCTATGGGCAGCAAAACTCAGTGCCGGCCAATTCTTCGCTGCGGTCAGTTGTTCTAACTCTGTCAGCAACGCCGGTAAACGGCTGCGGAACTGTTGCAGTAATTGCTGCATCGCCGGATCCTTTGCCAGTTGCTGACTAAAAGAGCTGGCTTTTACCGCAGCGGCTGTGGGCTGACCATAACGCTGCAGCAGTGCCAGAAACTCAGCCTGCGCCACTGGTTTAGCTAATACTGCCTGGCAGCCAGCCTGACGGTAGCGGTCCGCATCCTCAGTCATCACATTAGCAGTCACGGCGATAATGGGCGTGCTGATACCAGCATGACGAATCAGCCTGGTCGCCTCCTCGCCGCCCATGACCGGCATTTGCATATCCATCAGGATCAAATCAAAGGCCTCGCTTAACACCCGCTCTACCGCCTGATGACCGTTGCTGACGATAACATAACTGACTGCAGCCTGTTGTAACATCAACTCTATCAACAGTTGATTATCAGGATTGTCCTCTGCGACCAGCACTCTTAGCCGTAGCGGTGCAACAGCAGCTGATTTGACCGCCGGTAGCGGCTGCGAATTAAAATGTTCGACTAATCTGGGATTCGGTGCTACCGGGAATAACAATTCAAAACTGCTGCCGATACCTTTTACACTCTCCACCCGAATATCGCCGTCCATTTGCTCCATCAGTTTTTTCGAAATGCAAAGGCCAAGGCCGGTACCACCAAAATGTCGGGTTACCGTGGCATCAGCCTGCATAAAAGGCTGGAACAGGCGGTTAACTTCTTCAGCGGTCATGCCAATACCGGTATCTTTAATTTTGACCGACACCTGTGCTCGCAACGGCTGATAACTGACGGCCAGCACGATCTTTCCCTTGCGGGTAAACTTTAACGCATTACTGGTCAGGTTAATTAATACCTGGCGCACCCGCAGGCTGTCCTGAAACAACTCGGCGGGTAACGGGAATTGCAGCACCAACTGGCAGTCTATTCCTCTCTTGCTGGCTTGCTCACGGGTTTGCTGATAAATTTCATCTAACATCGCCAGATAATCAAAATGTTCAGGCTGTAATTCCAGCTTGTCCGCTTCAATCTTCGATAAATCCAGAATGTCGTTAATCAGTTGCAGTAAGTGCTCGCTGCTTTTTAGCACCCGCTGTAAATAATCACCACGTTTTGACTCTTCCGGCTCTTGTATCGCTTGCTGACTAAAACCGATAACTGCGGTCAGGGGTGTCCGGATCTCATGGCTCATATTCGCCAAAAATACACTTTTTAAGCGGTTGGCTTGTTCAGCGACTTCACGGGCAACAATTAACTCCTGGTTTGCCGCTGCCAGATCATCATTGGCGCGGGCCAGTGCCTGCGTACGGTGTAGCACTTTCTCTTCCAATTGCTGTTTATAGGCCTGCTCCCGGTCCCGGTAAACGCGCAGTTGCCGTACCATCACATTGAAAGCGGCAAACATATCACCTAATTCATCTTGCTTGCGCGGCTCCAACACTACCGACAAATCGCCCCGCCCAACCGCGGATTTGGCATCTGTCAGCTGTTTCACCGGCTGTAACACCTGCCGCACTAACAACTGGTACATAGCTAAAGGCCCGAGCACCAGGATAGTCAAGGTGAGTAACATAATAAGCAATGGCCAGTTCGGCTGCTGGCTATATAGCTCTTCGGCATCAATCCCATACAGTAGCTGGTAAGGACCACTTAAATTACGCCCCAGTAATAACTTGGATTGGCCGAGTAACAACGCAGGAGTAAGCCCGGTATGTTCCATGGTTTGCTGAATAATTCGATAATGACTCGGGGTAAAAGCACTGCCAATCAGGCTCTGATTAGCCGCATAAGCAATGGTTGCGGTACGGTTAATAATCAGGCTGACGCTATTCGGTGTTACCGGTGACATCACGACTGACACAAAGGGCTGTGGTTCAGTCACGATCAACAAATAGCCCCACAGCTGCCGGTTCACCTCGCCAGAGTATAATTTGCGGCTAAAAAATAACTGCAGCTGACGCTGCTCACCGTCCGGAGCGATAAAGACGCTGTAATCCTCAATCATGCCTTGTAAGGTAGAGAAATACTCATTGCGAAACCGATCCGGCAATGCCGATACGGGTGCCGCGGTCGGCACGCTGATTTCCTCATCGCCATTCAAACGTAATAAACGAATTGAGCGGATATTCGGATCCTGCTGCTGAAATTTACTAAAAATCGCTGCAGCTTCGGCCTGATGTGCCGCGTCGGGTTGCTGTAAATATTCGCTAAGGGTACGGGAGGCAGCAAGGACTGACAGGCGGGTTTGATGAAAATTCAGAAATTCATTTAATTGCTGTTGCTGCTGTTGCAGCTTCAACGCTACCTGATGATAGAGCTGTTGCTGTTGCAACACTGTACTGTAGTGATACGCCAGATAGCCGAAGGCTGCAACCGGCAACACCAACATCGGTAACATATATACCAGCAGTGTTGCCCTGAGTTTCATCTGGCGTTTGCCTGTCCTGTGTTTTATTGTGTCCCTTTACAGCATAACCAGCATCGCTAAGGACCACAAGTCAGGCAAAAATAAATTTCGCCAGAAAAATCAGTGCCAGAACCCAGACGCTGAGCGTTGTCCGCTCTACTTTGCCAGTTAATACGCAGAGCAGAGCGTAACTGATAAAGCCCATGCCAATACCGTCGGCGATGGAAAAAGTCAGCGGCATCATAATCAACACCACAGCCACCGGCACCGCTTGCAACACATCATCCCACTCGACATGCTGCAAGCTGGTTAACATTAGCGTCGCGACATAGAGTAAAGCACCGGCGGTGGCATAGCCCGGCACCATTGCTGCCAGTGGCGAAAACCACAGCGCCAGCAAAAATAGCAGACCTGTCACTATGGCAGTTAAACCAGTGCGACCACCGGCGGCGACGCCACTGGTGCTCTCGACATAACTGGTGGTGGTTGACGTGCCCAGCAAAGCCCCCACCATACTGGCACTGCTGTCTGCAATCAGTGCCTTACTTAAATCCGGCACCTTACCATCCGGCTGCAGTAAACCTGCTTTTTGCGTCACCGCGACCAAGGTACCGGAGGTATCGAATAAATCCAGGAATAGCAGCGTCAGTACCACCGGGAGAATACTCAAGGTGAAAGCGGACGCAAAATCCAATTGCATAAAGGTTGGCGCCAGTGACGGCGGCATGGCGACGATACCGCTAAATTGACTGTCACCTAACCACCAGGCTGCCAGTGTCACCAGCAGAATACTGACCAGCACCGCACTGTGCCAACCACGATGTGCCAGTGCAAAAATCAGAAAAAAGCCGACGATCGCTAACAGCACCTGTGGACTGTGCAGATCGCCGAGGGTAACCAGCGTTGCCGGGCTGGCAACAATGATATTGGCGGTTTTCAGTGCAATCAGCGCCAGAAACATACCAATGCCGGCAGCGATACCCAGCTTCAGTGGTAACGGAATGCTATTGATAATCCATTCGCGGATTTTAAAAATGCTCAGTAATAAAAACAGACAGCCGGAGAAAAACACTGCCGCCAGCGCCGTTTGCCAGCTATAGCCTTGCTCCAGCACAATAACGTAAGTGAAGAACGCGTTGAGTCCCATTCCCGGTGCCAGCGCGATCGGCAGGTTTGCCAGGGCGCCCATCAGCAGACAGCCCAAAGCGGCCGCCAGGCAAGTCGCGACAAAGACCGCGCCATGATCCATGCCTGCCTGCGCTAATAAGCTCGGATTAACAAACAGCACATAGGACATGGCCATAAAGGTAGTAAGCCCGGCCAGCAATTCCTTGCGAACTGTAGTCTGACGGGCTGATAACTTAAAGAACTGATTGAGCATAACCTATCCAGCGGGCCAGCAACTTTGGCCCGCAGCAAAAGAAGGAGTCGTTAGATAATCTTGTTATCTTGCCAGAATTTTTCTTTTTCCAGCCGTTTTTGCCGCTTTTCGCACGGTTTGTCACAATCACAGGCTTTATCGATACCCAGTTCACCCAAACCACCGCAGCTTCCGGCCAGGGTTTTGCGCTGTAGCAGGTAGCCAGCAGCCATGGCTACAACTACCAGCAGGAACAAGCCAAATGTCAGCAGAAAAATTGTCATATCCAACCTCAGGATTAATTTAAAAAGGGTATAAAGGCTTCAGAGTAGCGCTCTTCAAAGCCCTGGTCAGTTTTTACAATCAGTAGTACCGCCAGTTGATGTTGGTTAGCAAAGGCCAGAGCTTCGTCTGCCGGTAACACATTTAAGGTAGTGGCATAGCCATCAGCCGTCATGGCGTCCGGATGTAACACGGTACTGGACACCGTTTTGTGTTGGATGGGTTCACCGGTACGCGGGTCAATTAAATGCGAATAGCGTACCCCGTCTTCCTCAAAATAGTTGCGATAATCGCCGGAGGTTGCTAATGCCATATTTTCTAACGCTAAAATGCGTTGCACGCTACGCTCGGTGCTAACCGGTTTTTCGACAGCGATCTTCCAAAGTCCGCTTGGTTTAGCCGCACCAACCCGCATATCACCGCCGATATCGACCATAAAGCTCTGATAACCGTGCGCTAATAGAATTTCAGCGAGTCGATTGACACCATAGCCCTTGGCAATAGTGGATAAATCTATGGCAACCCGTGGTTCCAGTTTCCGTAATGCCAGACCGTCAAGGACGATTTTATCAATACCAACATAGGCGCGGACCGCCTCCTGTTGTGCGTCGTCAGGAGCATGAGTAATCCGGCCCCGGGCACCAAAGCCCCATAATTCAACTAAAGGGCCAACCGTGACATCTAGAATGCCACCGCTTTGCTGGCCAATCCGGATCGCTTCAGCAATCACTGTCGCCGTTTGTGGCGTGAGCGTCACCGGCTCCGTGGTTTGCTGCCGGTTAAAGCGCATCAGCTCTGATTCCGGCCGGTAAGTCGACATCAGATCGTTAATCAATTCCAGCTCAGTATCCAGCTCTTGCTGCAGCGCGGTCAAATCCGGTTGCAGTTCACTGTAGAATTTCACCACATAGTAGGTACCCATGGTCTTGCCTTGTAACTGATATTCTGTTGCTTGCTGCGCCGGTTGGCAGCCGACAACGAGCAACAGCAACAACAGCGGTAACAGACGACAAACAGACCACATATTTACTACTCCTAAAAAACAAAAGGGGCGACTAAGTCGCCCCTATTTTACCGTGTTCGCGGTTGATTAACCACCGAAGTCGTCTAACAGAATGTTGTCGTCTTCTACACCTAAGTCTTTCAACATGTTGATTACCGCCTTATTCATCATTGGCGGACCACACATGTAGAATTCACAGTCTTCCGGTGCTTTATGGTTTTTCAGGTAGTTTTCATAAATCACGTTATGAATAAAACCGGTATAACCTGTCCAGTTGTCCTCTGGCTGCGGATCTGATAACGCCGTGTGCCAGACAAAGTTTTCATTCTCTGCTGCCAGCATATCGAAATCTTCAACATAGAACATTTCTCGCTTCGAACGGGCACCGTACCAGAAGCTGATCTTACGCTTGGATTTTAAGCGGCGTAACTGGTCGAAAATATGTGAACGCATTGGCGCCATACCGGCACCACCACCGATAAATACCATCTCGGCATCGGTATCCTTGGCGAAGAACTCACCAAATGGACCTGAAATCGTCACCTTGTCACCGGCCTTTAATGACCAGATAAAGGACGACATCTTACCGCAAGGTAATGACAGGTTATTTGGCGGCGGTGTTGCGATCCGCACGTTCAGCATGATGATGCCTTCTTCTTCCGGGTAGTTCGCCATTGAGTACGCACGAATGGTCGGCTCATCAACTTTGGACTCCAGCGTAAAGAACTTAAAGCGTTCCCAGTCGCCACGGTATTGTTCAGGGATATCGAAATCCTTGTACTTAACATGGTGAGCTGGTGCTTCGATCTGGATATAACCACCGGCACGGAATGGTACTGACTCGCCATCCGGGATCTGTAACTTCAGCTCTTTGATAAAGGTTGCTTTGTTATCGTTAGAGATAACAGTACAGTCCCATTTCTTGATGCCGAAAATCTCCGGTTCTACTTCGATTTCCATATCAGATTTTACGTTAACCTGACAGGATAAACGGCAACCTTCACGGGCTTCACCCTTAGTGATGTGACCCAGCTCAGTCGGCAGAATTTCACCGCCACCTGCGTGTACGTGCACCCGGCACTGACCACAAGAACCACCGCCACCACAGGCTGATGACAGGAAGATACCGTTGTCGGCTAACACATTTAACAGTTTACCGCCGGCTTTGGTTTGAATGGCTTTGCTTGGATCACCGTTTACACTGATGGTAATGTCACCGCTGGCAACCAGCTTCGACTTGGCTGCCAGAATAATAAATACCAGCGCCAGTACCACGACAGTGAACATGCCAACGCCAAGATAAATCTCTTGCATGGTGTTATTCCTCTACTGCTTACAGTTGAACGCCGGAGAAAGACATAAAGCCTAATCCCATTAAACCTACTACCAGGAAGGTCGAGCCTAAGCCACGTAAACCGTCCGGGATATCGGCGTATTTCAGCTTTTCACGCACTGCAGCCAGTACTGTGATGGCTAAAGCCCAACCTACACCACTACCTAAGCCAAACACGACACTTTCACCGAAGTTGTAGTCACGCTCAACCATAAAGGCTACCGCACCGAAAATGGCACAGTTAACTGTGATCAGTGGCAGGAAGATACCCAGAGCGTTGTAAAGCGCCGGGAAGTACTTATCCAGAAGCATTTCAAGAATTTGTACTAAGGCTGCAATAACACCGATATAGGTCAGAAAGCCAAGAAAGCTTAAATCGGCATCCGGAAAACCGGCCCAGGCAAGAGCACCCGGCGCTAACAAATTAGCATACACCAGGTTATTAACCGGTACTGAAATACCCAGTACCACGACAACGGCAACACCTAAACCAAAGGCAGTTTTGATCTTTTGCGATACCGCCAGGAAGGTACACATACCAAGGAAGAACGCCAGCGCCAGGTTTTCGATAAATACGGCACGGACAAACAGGCTAATATAATGTTCCATGTATTCCCCCTTAGACCTTCTTCTCAACTTGTTCTGGGCGATAAGTACGCAACAACCAGATCAAGCAAGCGATAATAATAAAGGCACTTGGTGGCATTAACAGAATACCCATTGGCTGATACCAACCACCCTCACTGATCAGCGGCATAATCTGCACACCGAATACTGAACCAGAGCCAAAGAGTTCACGGATAAAGGCAACCAGCAACAACACCACGCTATAACCTAAACCATTACCAATACCGTCCAGGAAACTCATGCCTGGCGAGCTTTTCATCGCGTACGCCTCGGCGCGGCCCATTACGATACAGTTGGTAATAATCAGACCAACGAATACTGACAGCTGCTTCGATAAATCATAAGCATAGGCTTTCAGGAATTGGTCAACCACGATTACCAGTGAAGCGATAATGGTCATCTGCACGATAATCCGCACACTGGACGGAATATGGTTACGAATACACGAGATAAAGAAGCTGGAGAAAGCTGTTACCAGAGTCAATGCCAGGCACATTACCAAAGCAGTTGACATCTGAGTCGTTACCGCCAGAGCCGAACAGATCCCCAGTACTTGTAAAGCAATAGGGTTGTTGGCAAAGACCGGTCCAAACAGTACGGTTTTAATTTCTTTTGCATTAGCCATTGCTTAACGCTCCTTGACGCACTTTTGCCAGGAATGGACCAAAGCCATTCTCGCCAATCCAGAAAGTAAAGGTATTCTGCACACCATTAGCTGTCAGCGTAGCGCCTGATAAGCCATCCACCTGGTGTGCTGAGTCAGGATCGGCATTACCCGGTTTCAGGATAGTTAACGCCAGCTCACCGGCATCGTTAGTCAGCTTTTTACCAACAAACTGGCCTTTCCAACGTGGATTCTCAATTTCACCACCTAAGCCCGGCGTTTCGCCCTGCTCATAGTAGTTCAAGCCGATAATAGTATTACCGTCCGTTTCCAGCGCCAGGAAGGCATGCATCGTCGACCATAAGCCATAACCGTGCACTGGCAATACCAAGGCTTTCAGGTTGCGGTTTTCGTCATAAGTCAGGTACACCGGCGCATACTCAGAGATGCGACGGATAGAGGCTACGTCATCAGCCTGGGCCAGAGACTTACCTTCTTTCAGCGATTTACGGTAGTCAAAAGCTTCCGCACACGCGCGGTCACAGCTGGCATCGATCTCACCGGTGCTCAGGTTTACCAAGCGGGTTTCAACATGGGTGTTGAAAAGCTCAGCAATCCGGGCGGCCGGGGCACTGCCTTCAACCAAACCGACACTGCGCAAAATGTTGACTTGTGAGTCTAACTTTTTGTTAGCCTGCTGGGTTGGCCGTAATTGTACCGCTGCAGTAGATACCACTATGGCACAGACCAGACATAAAGAAATTACTACGATCAGCGTTTTGCTGATGCTGTCGTTATTACTAGACATTACGTGCCAGCCTCCGCTTGATATTGGCTTGCGCCACGAAGAAATCGAATAAAGGTGCGAACAGGTTAGCAAACAGAATCGCTAACATCATGCCCTCTGGATAAGCCGGGTTCACCACACGGATCATCACTACCATAAAGCCGATCAGAATACCGTAGGCCCACTTGCCCTGATTGGTAAAAGACGCCGATACCGGGTCAGTCGCCATAAAGAACATACCGATGGCAAAACCACCCAGCACCAGATGCCAGTGCCAAGGCATAGCAAACAGTGGGTTAGTGTTCGAACCGATAGCATTGAACAGGTAGCTGGTTAGGATCATACCCACCATGACACCCAAAACAATGCGCCAGGAGGCAATGCGGAAGTAAATCAGCGCCAGACCACCGATTAACAGCGCTAACACTGAGGTTTCACCAACTGAACCCGGAATAAAGCCCAGGAACGCATCCCACCACAGCTGAGTATTAGCGGCATAATCCAAGTCACCTGAAGCGGCTTTACTCAGCCAGGTCGCGCCTGAATAACCATCAGCAACGGTCCAAACGGCATCACCGGAAATTTGCGCCGGGTAAGCGAAGAACAGGAAAGCACGACCAGCCAGTGCCGGGTTCAGGAAGTTACGGCCAGTGCCCCCAAAGACTTCTTTGGCAACAACCACACCGAAGGTGATACCCAGAGCAACCTGCCACAGTGGAATAGTCGCTGGTAGAATCAAGGCAAACAGGATAGAGCTTACAAAGAAACCTTCGTTTACTTCATGCTTACGCACTGAGGCAAATAAGACTTCCCAGAAACCACCAACAATAAAGGTCACGGCGTAAATAGGTAAGAACCAAACGGCGCCGTAGAACATCTTGCTGCCCCAACCGGAGTCTGCAGTCAGCTCACCACCTAAGGCTGAGAAAATGGCAACCTGCCAGGTATCCGGAGTGCCGAAACCCTGCGCCAGTGCTAATGCCGCCTGATGGCCAATGTTATACATCCCGAAGAATAACGCCGGGAACAAGGCTAACCAAACGAAAATCATAATCCGCTTCAGGTCGATACTGTCGCGCACATGGGTGCCGTTTTTGGTTACATAACCAGGCGTGTAGAGAACAGTGGCCACAGCTTCATATAAAGCGTACCACTTTTCGTATTTGCCGCCTTTTTCAAATTGCGGCTCAATGCGCTCTAAAAAATGCTTTAAGCTCATGATTAGCCTTCCTTCTGGATGGTCGTCAAGCAGTTGCGCAGAATGGTACCGTAGTCATATTTGCCTGGGCACACATAGGTACACAGTGCCAAATCTTCCTCGTCCAATTCCAGACAACCTAAAGTTGCTGCCTCGTCAGTGTCGCCGGCAATCAGGTTACGCAGTAACAGCGTAGGCAGGATATCCAGCGGCATCACCCGCTCGTAGTTACCGATTGGTACCATGGCGCGTGACGAACCGTTAGTGGTGGTCGTCAGGTTAAACAGCTTTTTCGGACTTAAGTGGCCCAAATAAGCGCGGGTTACCGAGTGCTTTTCAGCACCAGGTGCAATCCAGCCCAGGAAGTGCTTTTCAAAGCCTTCAGCCAACACTGAAACCTGAGTATGGAAGCGCCCTAAATAACCGTGCACACCATGCGCTGTGGTACCGGCCAGCACTGAGCCAGAGATAATACGATTTTGGCCATCGGCAAGTTCACCGGCTGTCAGTTCAGCGGTCGACGCACCCAGTACGGTTTTTACCAAACGTGGATTTTTCACTACAGGACCGGCCAGCGCGACAACACGTTCACTGTTCAGCTCGCCAGTGGTAAATAATTTACCAATAGCGATCACGTCCTGATAGCCAATATGCCACACGACTTTCTTGGCACTGACGGCATCAAGGAAATGGATATGGGTACCAACCAGACCAGCCGGATGCGGACCATCAAATTCAGCAACCGTTGCCTGAGTTACACTAGGGATAGTGCTACCGGCTTTCTTGGTCAGATAGGTTTTACCCTCGGTTAAACGGGAGATGACGGTTAAGCCCTGTTTAAAGGCTTCGGCATCAGCGTTGATCACCACTGCAGGATCGGCAGCCAACGGATTGGTGTCCATTGCATTGACGAAGATAGCACGTGGCGTACTGTCAATGGCCGGAGATTGGGAAAACGGACGGGTACGGAAAGCAACCCATAACCCTGAATCGATCAGGTTTTGTTTTACCTGTTCTGCACTCAAGGTGGCCAGCTGCTCAGCCGGATACTTGTTGAAGGTTTCAGCCGCATCGCCTGACACTGCAATCACTACCGATTGCAATACCCGTTTAGCGCCACGATTGATTTCCTTCACCGTTCCAGCTGCCGGGGCGGTGAATTTCACGCCAGGGTTTTTCTTATCTTCGAAAAGCACCTGACCTTTTTTCACGCTGTCACCCACTTCGACCGCCATGGTCGGACGCATACCTACATACTCTTCGCCGAGTACGGCGACAGTAGTGATGGCATTGCCCGTAGTGATCTCTTGTTTAGGACTGCCTGCAAGGGGAATGTCCAAGCCTTTTTTGAGTTTTATCATACGTACTTGCACTACTATTTTGGGAAGAAACAGGGCCTAGTTTTTCAGCTGCGCCAGCGCAGCACACCCGGTTAGCCTTTCGCACCACCTGCAACTGTACAAAAGTTAACCAGATACACGTATTAAAGTCGCGAATTTTAGCACTAATACCATCTTCTATCCATGGTATTACCAAAAATTCTGTGCCAATTACCACCTGTCGGTAGTTAGAGAAAAACCGCCCTCAGGCGGTTTTTGTGGCTTTGTCAATACGACTAATTGACCAGATGCTGTAATGGACTCAGCGGCGACACATCCGCATCGTAGTCCACATGCTGGTAGCCAAAGCCAAACAAGCGTAAAAACTCATTATGATAACCGGCATAATCGGTCAGACTATCGATGGTATCGGTCGTAACCTGATCCCATAGGTCTTTCACTGCCTTTTGCACATGGTCGCTTAGCTCTTTGCCATCCATCCGCAAACGGCCGGCATCGTCCAGTTGCGGGGCTGCAGCGTATAAGCCCTGACGGAACAAACCATTGATTTGCTCGATACAGCCTTCATGAGTACCTTCCGCTTTCATCACCCGGTACAGCAGTGAAATATACAATGGCATAATTGGAATCGCTGAACTGGCCTGGGTCACCAGCGCTTTTAGTGAGGCAACATAGGCTTTGCCATGCAGCGCACTGAGCTTAGCGGTAATAGCCGCTGCGGCACGATCGAGATCTTCTTTGGCCTTACCGATCGTCGCCTTACCATAGATTGGCCAGGTTAATTCTTTGCCGATATAGGTATAAGCTACGGTCTGACAGTTATCCGCTAACACACCAGCGGCATTCAGCTGATCCAACCAACGCTCCCAATCTTCCCCGCCCATCACTTTTACGGTGTTAAAGATTTCGTCATCATTGGCTGGCTCAACCGACACTTCTTCAATTTCACGCTTAGACGTATTCAGATTCTTCGCCGTGTAAGCCTGGCCAATAGGTTTGAGTACTGAACTGTATACTTCGCCAGTCACCGGATCTTTACGCCGCGGCGCTGCCAGGCTGTAAACCACCAGATCAATTTTGCCCATTTCACTGCGGATCAAATCAATGGCTTTGGCTTTGAGTTCATCGGTAAAGGCATCACCATTTAGGTGCTTATTCCATAAACCTGCCGCATCGGCAGCGGCTTCAAAGGCGGCAGTGTTGTACCAGCCGGCAGAGCCGGTTTTGCTTTCGGTCGGTTCTTTTTCAAAGAAAATACCCAGAGTGGCAGCACCTGAGCCAAAGGCCGCGGTGATGCGTGATGCCAGGCCATAACCGGTAGAGGCACCTATCACCAACACATTCTTCGGACCACCGGCCACCGGGCCCAGTTGCTTAACATAAGCAATTTGCTCTTTCACATGCTCAGCACAGCCGACCGGGTGTGCATTAGTACAGATAAAACCACGAATCTTTGGTTGAATAACCATAGCCAATCCTGTTGTTGTCTTTATAAAAAGTGCGAGTGCTCTATGCACTGAAAGAGCACTAGTGT
Source organism: Alishewanella sp. WH16-1 (assembly GCF_001441695.1). Lineage (NCBI taxonomy): Bacteria > Pseudomonadati > Pseudomonadota > Gammaproteobacteria > Alteromonadales > Alteromonadaceae > Alishewanella > Alishewanella sp. WH16-1. The sequence continues at coordinate 81,330 of NZ_LCWL01000101.1, forward strand.
AAAACTTTACCGCTAAAAACAGGTCGGATCAGCAAAAATCGTGCTCAGGATGCTTTTTCGGCTTTACTGCCGCCAAAGCATTTTGGTGAAGCCGGCGGCTTTTCGGCATAGTATTCATACCATTCTGAAGGGGTGTAGGTATGTAGCGCCAATGCATGAATTTTTTCCGCCAGTTCTTCAGCCACTATAGCATTAACCGCACGGTGGCGTTGTAACAAGCGCATCCCCTCAAACTGCGGGGTCACAATCACCACCTTAAAATGCGACTCCGACCCCGGCGGCACATTATGATTGGCGCTCTCATTGACTACGTCCAGATGAATGGGGTTAAAAGCATCCAGTAATTTTTGCTCTATTGCAGTATGGATTAACATCTTGTCCAGCTCCTGTTGGCGTCCTGAATCTTATTCTAGTCAAAGCGACCCGCTTTGTCCTAACAGCACTAACCAATTTCGGGACTATTGCTGCTAAGCTGATAGCAGCATTATAAAAATAATTATTTTGGTGCAATATACCGAAACGTCAGGTTGATCCGCTCCGCCTTAGCTTGTGCCTGCTTTGGTAAGCGATGTTGCCAATACTGCTGACAGGTGCCCGCCATTAACAGCAAACTGCCGTGCTGTAGCAGCAGTTGTAACTGACATTCCAGCTGGCGGTGCTTTAAATCAAAACGCCGGCTCTGTCCCAGACTAAGCGAAGCGATCTGTGGTGCTAAGCCCAGTTCTGGTTCATCATCCGCATGCCAACCCATATGATCCTGGCCATCCGCATACTGATTTAGTAACACACAATTAAAGGGGTGTTGCAACGCCTGGCTGATTTGTGACGCCAGCTCTCTGAGCCGCGGATGCCAGGGCTCTGGCAAAAAGTCAGTGCCCGAGTACCGGTAGCGGCAATGCGGTTCACCCATCCAGACCTGCCGTCTAGGGATCGCCACCTCCCGGCCATAAATGCGGATACTGGCGGTTTGCCAATGCAGTTCGCGGCTTAATTGTTGCTGCAGCAGATCAGCTGCCGGCGCCGTTAAATAGGCCGGCCAATAAAATAGCTCTGCATCAGGTAAACTAAAATGCCGGCAATTCTGATTGCGGTTGTCGCTGGGGGTAGCCCGTGTCAAAATAGCGCCCTCTCTATCCTGAATAAGTTGTTATGAATACTCTGTTTACCTGTGCTGACCTAGAGTTGCAACTGGCCCGCTGGCCACTGCAGCAACCGAATCACAGCCTACAAGCCTGGGATGCGGCAGATGAACTGTTAGTAGAACGCGCCTTGCCGGCACTGCAACAGCTAACCACAGCAGGTAACACGCCACGTATTTTAATTTTGAACGATAGCTTCGGCGCCCTGTCCTGTGCGCTGGGTAACAGCCAGCAGTTTCTGGTACAAGACTCCTATATCGCCCAGCAAGCGTGCCGGCATAACCGGCAACAAAACGGCTTAACGCTGGCCGGCACTACCGAGTTGACCAGTCTGGATAGCTTGCCCGCAGCCCCCGATTTGGTGTTACTAAAACTACCGGCTAATCACAGTTATCTGGCGTGGCAACTCGCCGCGTTAAGCAAGGTGATGACTGCCGATACCCTACTGCTAGTTGCCGCTAAAGCCAAAGATATTCATCGCAACTTGTTGGCGATCTTTAGTCAGTATATTGGGCCTACCACAGCCTCGCTTACACTTCGCAAGTGCCGTTATATCGATAGCCAGTGGCAACCCGGACTGCTGCGGCCATTACTGCCTTATCCAACGCGCTGGCCTTTGCCGGAGACCGGCTTTACGCTGGTTAATCATGCCAATGTGTTTGCCCGCGATAAACCTGATATTGGCGCCCGATTCTTTCTACAGCACTTACCCAAGGTTAGCGCCGGGCAACACATTATCGATCTTGGTTGTGGTAATGGCATGCTTAGCTTGCAAATACTGGCGCAGCAAACGGCTTGCCAACTGCTGCTAACAGACGAGTCTTATATGGCAGTGGCGTCAGCCCGGCTCAGTGTGGCAGAAAATTTTCCGGACGCACTGGCACAGTGCCAATTTGTGGTAGATGATTGCCTGAGTCGCCAAGCTGATGCCAGTGCCGACTGGGTGTTGTGTAATCCGCCATTCCATCAACAGGCGGCGGTCACCACTCATATTGCCAGCCAGATGTTTTACGACGCCAAACGGGTCTTAAAACCCGGTGGCAAAATCAGAATCGTGGCTAATCGTCATTTGCCTTACCGCCAACAACTGGCAAAATGCTTTGGTAATTGCCGGCAGCTGGCGGCTAACCCGAAATTTATTATTTTAGAATCGACCAAAAGGAGTTAACTATGCGCTATTTATGGCTAACGCTGGCAATACTGCTGGCTGGCTGTGCCACCCAGGTACCCTCTTTTATTGTAGCGCCACAAATTTTCTGGCCACAAACGGCGGAGCTGCAAGGTGCAGCTTTTGATTTCGCGCTGGTTGATTTGCGGCCAAGACCACAAACACTAACGATAAGACAAGGCAGTAATGAACAGCATTACCGTACCACTAACGATGTACGGGCGCAGCTGGAAGCCACTGTTGCCAAAGCGTTGCAGGAAAAAGGGGCAACCTTGAATTCCCAGCAGTCGGTGCAAATGAAAATTCAGATTAATCAGTTACAGGCCAACGTCATGCAACGCCCGCTGGATCATCAGGTTACCAATCAGGTGGCGATGACGGTATTTATTCAGAGTGATAATGGTACCTTTACCAAATCTTATGCCGGTGACAGTAACTATACCGCGCCGCTAAAGGTTGATCTCGCGGCGGTCGAGCGCGAGTTACGGGTGCTGACCGAACAAGTACTCAATCAGCTACTGCAGGATCCGGCCTGGAAATCAGCGCTGAACTAACGGAGAAAAATAATGCGGCTATTCGCGCTACTAATACTGCTACTGAGTCCGCTCGGCCATGCCGGGCAGTTTCTGCAACCAGATAATTTATTCCCGAAAGTAAAGTTCATCACCTCACACGGTGAGATTATTGTTGAATTGGATCGCAGCCGGGCGCCGCTCACGGTGAACAACTTTCTGAGCTATGTGAAGAAGAACGCTTACAACAATACGGTTTTTCACCGTCTGATCCCGGAGTTTGTCTTGCAAGGCGGTGGTTATACGCCGGATTTTAAAGCCATCGAAACCCTGAAACCGGTGTTTAATGAATCGGGTAATGGCTTAAAAAACCAGCTCGGCACTATCGCGATGGCGCGGCTGACCGATCCACACAGCGCGGATAGCCAGTTCTATTTTAATCTGAATGATAATGTCAGCTTAGATCCGGGTAGTCGCTGGGGCTACGCAGTATTTGGCCAGGTGGTGTCCGGTATGGAAGTGCTGGAACAGATTCAGCAAGTTGAAACCGAAGTGTCGGAAAAACTCGGCTGGCCAGATGTTCCCAAGGAGCCGATTATCCTGAAAATGGTGATTTTGCTGCCACAAGAATAATCTGCGCTATACTTCTTGCAACAGGCTTTGGCCGGAGCCGGAGTATGGCAAGAACCTTTATTGATGAAAAAGCAAGCCAACTGATCTTTTACGCCTCGCGCTTTTTGCGGGGCCAGTTACCTGAAGCCGAGCTGCACCTCTTTATCTGGGATACGCTGGAAGAATGGGCAGCATTAAGCGAACGGCCGCAATCGCCGCCCAGCTATCAGGAGCGGGTCTTCTGGTATTTGCTGTACCAACTCGAGTATTGGCCGGAACAGCAGTTGCGGGCTGACCGCCAACTAAAACGTCGTTTGCAACTTTGCCTCGGTTACCTGGCCGGAAAAGGCCGCCGTCCTGTCGATTGTGTCGGCCTGAGGCCTTAGGGCGCCATCTAAAGCACCATCTAGTACCGACTTTTCTGCCGCGCGGGCTTTGCCGCGGCGCCGTCCTCTGTTATGTTCTGTGCCAGTCTTCTGCAAGGTTTTACTATGCTCTCAAAACAACAAGGCGCGGCACAGAGCTGGCGTCAGGCACTGGCCAGTTATCGCGATATTCGCCTGCTTTTTATCTTTTTTATGGGTTGCGCATCCGGTTTTCCCTGGGTATTAATTGGCTCCAATATGAGCGGCTGGTTAAATGATGCCGGCTTATCGCGTGCTGCCATTGGGTATTTCGGTTCAGTGTTTGTGGTTTATGCGCTGAATTTTTTGTGGGCGCCCTTGTTGGACCGGGTGAAGCTACCGCTGCTGGGAAACTGGTTAGGACAAAGGCGGAGCTGGATTTTGCTGATGCAAAGTCTGATGTTGCTTGCAACACTGGCAATTGCCTTTACTAACCCGGCGCAAAGCTTATTGTTTACCTCGCTGCTCGCTATGGCGATTGCGATCGCCTCTGCAACGCAGGACGTGGCGATTGATGCTTACCGCATTGAGTTGATTGGCGATGATACGGTGCGGGTAGCCCCTGCTGCGGCAATGGGGGTGATTGGATGGTGGACCGGTTACTCGTTACCAGGCTATCTGGCCTTTGCTAATGCAGACCAGTTCGGTTGGCCAGCAGTCTACCTGGGTATGGCGGTGCTGATTGGGTTGTTGATGGTGTTTACCCTTTGTAGCAGGGAACCGCAGAGCCAACGCGAACAGTTACAACGTGATGCAGCGGCGCGCTATCAGAGCCGCTTGGGACAGGCACGAACTGCACCCTACCTGGTATGGCTATCTGTAACCGTACTTGAGCCTTTTGCCGAATTTTTCCGGCGCAATGGCTGGCAACTGGCCATCTTGATTATCAGCTTTGTGTTTTTATTTAAAGTCGGCGAAGCCTTTCTCGGCCGGATGTCGATCCAGTTTTATAAAGAAATTGGCTTTAGCAATCAGCAAATCGCCGAATATTCGAAACTGGTAGGCTGGGTAGCAACCATTGCTTTTACCCTACTCGGCAGTGCTATCAACATCCGCTTTGGCATTATTCGCGGCCTGTTTATTGGCGGTATTGCGATGGCTGCCAGTAACTTAATGTTCGCCTGGATTGCACTGGCCGGCCCCAAACCTGAGCTGTTTATCGCCGCTATTCTGGTGGATAACTTTACCGCAGCCTTTTCTACGGTGGCCTTTGTTTCGTTCTTAACCTGGTTAACCGGCCGCGCCTTTACTGCTACGCAATACGCTTTACTGGCGTCGCTAGGCAATCTTGGCCGCACTACGCTAGCGTCCTTTAGTGGCGAACTGGTAGATTTCCTGGGCGGCAATTGGGCGCTGTTCTTTGTGATAACGGCGCTGATGGTGGTGCCGGGTTTATGTTTATTGCTCATCGTTGGCAAAAAATTACAACAGCGCCAACAACAGCAAGCAGCAACAGACTCATCATCCTAAAGTTTACTCTAAAGCAATCAGGCCGCATTACTGCGGCCTGATTGCGTTAACTTAATTACTGGTTACCTGCCTGAGTCCTTCCGCCGGATCGACTTCCAGCGCCTGGCAGTAACGCACAAACTCGACCACATCGAGCCGACGTTCCTGATTCTCTACCTTACCGATAAAAGAATGTGGGGTTCCCAATAATTCAGATAAGCTGCGCATGGTGTGCTTTTTTAGTTGGCGCTGTTGCTTCAACCAGGCGCACAACTTTTTATTTTCATCCGAAATTACGCTTTTTGTACCTTTCATTTTTTTTCTTCTCCCAGCGTGTTACGCTTTGTTTTAATTATGTTCCCGCTGCGTCCTGCACCTGACTCCAGACCGAACTATGCCGGCCGCAAAAATAGTGGTGTCTTAATTAATATCATAGCTTGCGACGAGCGTACAGCTTAGTGCGACAAAAAACATCAACACGCTCTGGGTGCTGGCGGCGGCAAGATTGAAGGAGACGAAATGGTACGATTGCTATTTTTACTGCCGATACTGATGTGTCTGGGCTGGTATCTGTTTTTGCGGCACTACCGCATTCCACTACAGCAGGGCAAGAAAGGCTTTATCTATATCGCGGCCTTTAATCTGATTTTGGCGCTGATTTTATGGCTGCTGTTGTTCCTGACCAACCCCTGACAGGGCTGGTCAGCAAAAACATTAAACTGAGAACGAAGAGCCACAACCACAAGTGGTTGTCGCATTTGGGTTTTGCACGATAAAGCGGCTGCCCTGCAAGCCATCGGTATAATCGACAATACCGCCCATCAGATACTGCAGGCTCATAGGATCGACGACCATGGCTACGCCCTGCTTCTCAATCAGCAGATCGCCCTCGTTGACTTTTTCATCAAAGGTAAAGCCATACTGAAAACCGGAACAACCACCACCGGTAATATAAACCCGTAATTTCAGATTCGGATTTTCTTCTTCACTGACCAGGGCAGCGACCTTGCGGGCGGCGGCATCGGTGAATTCTAACGGGATTTGCATTTCAGACATGATGACTCCAACCGGGGTTACAACAGCGCTGATTATCTAATACCTGACTAATTTATTCAAGTATTCTGGGGCGTCACTGCTGCACGCTGCTACGCCGCAAGCGCGACCTACAAATCGTGACCGGTTAGCTATCGCGACAACTCATTTAGGGTGTGTTGACGTTTTCTGCTTAGATTTTGTGTTAAACTTCTGACATAAATAACAAAAACTGAATCTCTGTTATGCGGCGCTGGCAAGATCACCTACCTGCCTTACAACGGCGGCTGGCGATTCCTCAAACTTCGTTACAACTCTGTCTGCTGGGAATGCTGGGCGGGCTGATTGCGGCACTGCTGATTATTTTATTCCGGCTGGCGATTATCGGCCTACAGGGCTTCTTTTTGCAGCACAGCGATGACTTTAGCAGCATTAGTGCTGAATACCGTTGGTTATTACCATTAGGCGGCGCGGCCCTAATCGGCTTAATCGCGCTGGCGACCGGCTATAAGCATTACCGGCTGGGCATTCCTTTCGTCATTCACCGTATCAAAACGGCTTACGGCATTATGCCGTTTCGCAATACCCTAAATCAGTTTTTTGGCGGCATTCTGGCACTGGCCAGCGGCTTCTCGGTTGGCCGTGAGGGTCCGTCGGTACATCTTGGCGCCTATGGTGCCAGCACCGTGGGCCGCTATCTGCAGTTACCCTACAACAGTGTACGTATTCTGGCCGGTTGCGGTATTGCTGCCGCGATAGCGGCGTCTTTTAATACCCCGCTGGCGGCGATGATCTTTGTGATGGAAGTGGTACTGCGTGAATACCGTATTCATGTCTTTATTCCGGTAATGCTGGCCTCCGTCGTCGGCGCTATGGCGACGCAACTGGTGTTTGGCCACGATAAGGAGCTGGCCGCGCTGCAGATTATCAGCCTTAGTGTCTGGCATTTTCCTTATCTGGTGCTTTGTGGTGTGGTGATTGGCGCCTTTGCCTGGCTGTTTAACCGTAATTTAATGCGGATGCTTGAGCTGTTTAAAAAATGGCCACTGCTGTTACGGCTGGCACTGGCAGCTTTAGTTACCGCTGCGGTGGGTTATCTGATTCCTCATGCGATGGGCGCTGAAACCGGCGCTATCCAGTTTGCGATTAATAGCCCAACGGCAGTGCACTTGTTGCTGTTGTTGTTAGCCGGCAAAATGATTCTGACGCTGTTCGCCATCGGTCTGGGTGTTCCCGGCGGCATTATTGGTCCGATCTTTGGTATGGGTGTGGTATTGGGTACCATCCTGGCGATTGTACCGGCGGTGCTGGTTGATAATACCAGTAACTCAGGCACCTATGCAGTGCTGGGTATGGCTGGCTTGATGGCGGCCACCCTGCATGCGCCTTTAGCCGCGCTGGTGGCAGTAATGGAGCTGGCGGCGAACCAGCAAATCGTGTTACCGGCCATGTTGGTGATTGTTACGGCCTATGTCACCACAGTGCAGTTTTTTAATAATAAATCCATCTTTATGACCCAGCTCGATTTTATGCAACTGCCCTACAAACTGTCGCCAGCGGATGATGTGCTACAAAAAGTCGGGGTACTGGCGGTGCTAAATCAGGATTATCAGCTGCTGGCCGATCCGGATGAACACAGCGTGCGCCAGGTATTGGCGCAGCTACAACCACCGCAACAGTTACTGATCAAGCGGCATGAAGGTGACAGCGTGCAGTTTTATACTGCCCAATACGATGTCAGCTTATCACTCAGTGGCGACAGCAGTATTCAGTATGCTGCAGTAAAAGGCTTGTCACATCAGGCAACCATGGCTGAAGTATTGCATGAACTGGAAGATCGCCGTGAAGGGCTGGTATATATTTACCAGCAAGATCCGACCGAACCTATTGGCATTATCCGCTGGGACCAGTTGCGTGCCCTGCTGATTAAACAGAATAATTTAATATGACGCTAATCCTGATTTACAAAGCCCTGCATGTGTTTTTTATGGTGGCCTGGTTTGCCGGCATTTTTTATTTACCACGGCTGTTTGTCTATCATGCCGAAACCCAAAGCCCGGACTGCGACGCGACCTTTAAAGTGATGGAACGGCGCTTACTGTATTTTGTTACGCCCTTTGCCATCCTGACGCTGCTATTTGGCTTGCTGTTGATCTTCAGCTATGGCCGGGCCTGGTTTGCGGTAAGCAGCTGGCTGCACTATAAGCTGCTGCTCGTTATCGTATTGTATGGCTATCATGGCTACTGCTTTAAGCTGTTGGCCGATTTTAAACATGGCCGCAACCGGCGTTCGGCGCGTTTTTATCGCATCTTTAATGAACTGCCGGTACTGCTGCTACTGGCGATAATTTTACTGGCGATACTGAAGCCGCTTTAGCCGGCCGCGGCTTTGCCGTATAATCAGGCAGCCGTTTTGCCCAGCCCTACGACAAGTGAGCATCCCGATGAGCTTTAAAGGTCAGCATATTCTGTCGGTCAAACAGTTCGACCGTGACAATATCCAGTATATTTTTGATATCGCCCGCAAAATGGCACCCTATGCCAGCCGGAAAAAACGCACCCGAGTTCTGGATGGTGCCATCCTTGGTAATTTATTTTTCGAACCCAGCACCCGTACCCGGGTCAGCTTTGGTTGTGCCTTTAACCTGTTAGGTGGCGAAGTGCGCGAAACCACCGGTATGGAATCCTCTGCCTTATCCAAAGGCGAATCCTTGTACGATACCGCGCGGGTGATCAGCAGTTACAGCGATGTGATAGCGATGCGCCATCCACAAGCCGGCTCTGTCGCAGAATTTGCTGAGGGTAGCCGGGTACCGGTCTTAAACGGTGGCGATGGCGCCAATGAGCACCCCACACAAGCCCTGCTGGATCTGTTTACCATTGAACGCGAACTGCAGGCCAGTGGCCAAAGTATTGATGGTATGCATATTGCGATGGTCGGCGATCTGAAGTTTGGTCGCACCGTGCATTCGTTATCTAAATTGCTAGCGCTATACAAAAACCTGCAGATCACCCTGATTTCGCCACAGGAGCTGGCGATGCCGGATGAAGTGGTCAGTGCCCTGGATAATGCCGGTCACCGCTTAACCATTAGCGACAAACTGGAAGGCAATCTGAATGCCGATATCGTCTATCAGACTAGGATCCAGGAAGAGCGCTTCCCGTCAAAAGCCGAGGCCAATCAGTACCGCGGCAAGTTCCGGCTGAACCAGGAAATTTACACCCGACACTGTAAATCCAATACCGTGATTATGCACCCGCTGCCGCGCGACTCGCGGCAGGAAGCAAACGAGTTGGATAATGATTTAAACCTGAATCCGAATCTGGCCATCTTCCGCCAGGCAGATAACGGTATTCTGGTACGGATGGCGCTGTTTGCGCTGACCTTAGGCGTACAGGATCTGGTACAGGACTACGAGTGCGCTGTGCCCTGGTACACCAATAAATAAGCGGTTATAGGAATTATTATGTCTTTATCATCTGAATTATTTCAACGCGCGCAGCGCACTATCCCGGGTGGGGTTAACTCGCCGGTACGCGCCTTTAAAAGCGTTGGCGGTGAGCCTTTTTTCGTCGCCAAAGCCGACGGCGCCTACCTGTTTGATGTCGATGGCAAACGCTATATCGACTATATCGGCTCCTGGGGCCCGATGTTACTGGGCCATAACCATCCGGCGATCCGCGAAGCCGTGATCCGTGCGGCAGCCAATGGCTTAAGCTTTGGTGCCCCCTGTCCGGCAGAAGTGACTATGGCCGAAAAAGTGGCTGAACTGGTGCCCAGTATGCAAATGCTGCGGATGGTCAGTTCCGGTACCGAAGCGACGATGAGCGCAATCCGACTGGCGCGCGGTTATACCGGTCGCGATACCATCGTAAAATTTGAAGGCTGTTATCACGGTCATGCTGACTCCTTACTGGTTAAAGCCGGCTCTGGCGCCCTGACGCTGGGCGTGCCCAATTCACCGGGCGTACCGGCAGACTTTGCCAAATATACCCTGACCTGTGAGTTTAATAATCTGCCACAAATTCAGCAGTTATTTGCCGAACAGGGCAATCAGATCGCCTGTATTATCGTCGAGCCTGTGGCCGGCAATATGAACTGTATTCCGCCTGAGCCAGGCTTTTTAGAGGGTCTGCGCGCCCTTTGTGACGAATACGGCAGCGTACTGATTTTTGATGAAGTCATGACCGGCTTCCGCGTGGCGCTGGGTGGTGCTCAAGCCTATTACGGTGTGACACCGGATCTGACGACACTGGGTAAAATTATCGGTGGCGGTATGCCGGTTGGTGCTTTTGGCGGTAAAAAAGAGATTATGCAACATCTGGCGCCGTTGGGCCCGGTGTATCAGGCCGGCACCTTATCCGGTAACCCTATAGCAATGGCGGCGGGTTTAGCGGCCCTGACTGAGATCAGCAAGCCGGGGGTGTACGAGGCATTAACCGAGAAAACTTCCCAACTGATTAAAGGCTTAGCTCAGGCTGCGGCTAAACATGGTGTACCGGTCAGCTTTAATCAGGTTGGCGGCATGTTTGGCTTGTTCTTCACCAACGAGGGTCGGGTCAGCAACTATCAGCAAGCCACCCGCTGTGATATTGACGCCTTTAAACGCTTCTTCCATCTGATGCTGCAACAGGGGATCTATCTGGCGCCTTCTGCCTATGAAGCCGGCTTCTTGTCGCTGGCACACAGCGCAGAGGATTTGAAGGAAACTATCGCTGCGGCCGACTACGCTTTCTCGGCATTATAAACCGCTAACAGTAATAGGGTTATACCAAAACGCCAGCGCTATGCTGGCGTTTTATTTTGGTATTCTCAGCTTAATCGCAATCCGCTAAACCCAATACCGTGTTTTTATGCGCCGGTAACAACCAGCTATTAGGGCAGTACTCTGGCACTGGCAACCCGCTTTTGGTCGAAAAACGCTGCCATTCCACCTGCTCCGGCATATAGCGGATCAGATTCTGGCTGCCCTTTTGCCGGAAGAAATCCGTAAACAGGCGCAAGGCACCGGTACCCCCCGTTAAACCTGTGGTCTTATTATCATCCCGCCCCAGCCAGACTGTGACCAGGGTTTCCTGATCAAAGCCAGCAAACCAGCTATCGCGGTAATCACTGGAGGTCCCGGTCTTACCGGCAAAAGTTGGCCGCGGCCAGGTACGGGCCAATGACTGGGCGGTGCCAGTCAGGGTTGACTCAATCATTGCATACTGCAGTAAATAGACGTCCTCTGCCGGATAACGCTGTGTTAACGGGCTTTGGCGCTGATACAACACCGTACCTTGTTGATCGGTTAACGCCTGTACCGTCGCCAAAGGTTGATGCAGGCCATTATTGGCGATGGTCTGATAAAGCTGAGTCACTTCATAAGGTGATAAATCTACCGCGCCCAACAGCGCAGACGGAAATAAATTAACCCGCCGCTCTAACCCAAGCCGACGCAAGCTCTCCTGCACTTTTGGCATGCCGAGTTGCAAGCCAAGTCGCACCGTTGGTACGTTTAAGGAGTCAGCCAGCGCCCTAACCAGCGGCACAGGGCCTCGAAACTTCTTATCAAAATTCTGCGGTTGCCAATCCTGATTATTATTGCGCAGGCTAATCGGATTATCATCCAGCAAGGTACCGAGGGTATAGCGGCCACGCTGTGCCAACGCCTCCAGATAAATCGGCGGCTTAATTAAACTACCAATCGGTCTTCTGGCATCCAGCGCGCGGTTAAACCCGGCATAGCCCGCCGTTTTACCGCCAACCAGCGCCTGTACCGCAGCCTGTTGGTAATCAACTACCACCATCGCGGCTTCCAGCTCTTTATTCATATCGGTCACCAGTTGACCGACCGTGCGCTCAGCCTGAGTTTGCGCCAACGGATCCAAATAAGTAAAGACTTTAATGCCACTATTTAGTAAGCGACTGTCCAGCGATAACTGTCTGAGTTCACGTCGTACCGCATCCATATAAGCCGGGAAGTTCGCATTAAGATACTGACCACGCTCAATCACCCTGATCGGCGAGGCAAGTGCCCGTTCATAACTGGCTTTATCAAGTAAATGCTGCTCGAACATTAAACGCAGCACCAGATCCCGCCGCTGCTGCGCCCGCTCGGGAAAGCGCCGCGGATCGTAAAATCCAGGCCCTTTGACAATACCAATTAACAGCGCATATTGCTCCGGATTGAGCTCGGCCAGTGGCTTGCCAAAGTAGAAGCGGCTGCCCAGCCCAAAACCATGAATCGCGGTATTGTGATTCTGGCCAAGGTAAATTTCATTCAGGTAGGCTTCGAGGATCTGATCTTTACTAAACCGATACTCCAATACCAACGCAATAAAGGCCTCGTTGATTTTGCGCCACAGATGCCGGTCCTGCGTCAGATACATGTTCTTCGCCAACTGCTGAGTTAGCGTTGATCCGCCTTGCACCGTGCGCCCGGCACTCAGATTGACGAAGAAAGCCCGCACTATCGATAAGGGCGAAACACCCCGGTGCTGATAAAAGTCACGGTCCTCAACCAGCAATAAGGTTTCCTTCAGCAGCTCAGGTACCCGCTCCAGCCGGACCAGTTCACGATCTTCCTGGTCCGGTGACACCAGATGTTCAATCAGTTGCGGTTCTAACCGTGCAAAACTGACCGTGTCTCTCGCTTGCACGATACGGCTAATGCCACTGCGGTTAAACTCCACACTAAACTGCTCTGCCGGTTGTTCACCGTCAATGTAAGTGAAGCCGCGGCGATAGATACTGACGCTGCCACCTTTAACACTAAACTGCCCCGGCCCGTTGACCCGCTCTACACGACGATACTGCAATTGTTCCAGTTCGCGAACCAGATTGGCCTGAGTCAGATAGCGTCCGGGATATAAGGTCAGGCTGCGGCCATAAATTTGTGCCGGGATCTGCCATTTCTGGCCGGAGAAGGTACTGGTGACCTTACTGTCGAGATAAATCAGATAAATGCCCAGTCCGAGTACCAGCGCCAACGCCAGTTTCAGGCTGGTTTGCCAGATCAGGCGCCACCAGCGGCCCGGACGGCTGCTGGATACGGCTTTTTTGCTGCGCTTTCGGCTCATAACTGCATCGCTTTTTTCGTTTTGGTGGTCGGCAGCGCCGTCGCCGGATCGTCCGGCCAATAGTGTTTAGGGTAACGCCCTTTCATTTCCTTTTTTACCTCAGGCCAGGCTTGTTGCCAGAAGCTCGCCAGATCCCGGGTAATTTGCAGCGGCTGCCGCCCCGGTGACAGCAACGTCAGCGTCAGGGCCAGTTGCCCGGCCAGCACCGTCGGCGAAACGAGTTGACCATACATTTCCTGAACCCTGACTGAAAAACCCGGTCCACCCGGCAGGGTGTAATCAATACTGACTCTGGAGCCAGCCGGGGTTTGCCAGTGCTCCGGCAACCACTCATTCAGTTGCAGTTGCTGCCGGTAACTCAGCTGCTGCCACAGTAAATTGTATAACGGCAGTTGTTGTAGCTCCGTCAGCTTATTCAGCTCGCCAAGGTAGGGGCCCAGCCAGACGGATAAGGTCGTTAATAAAGCCGCATCGCTCAGGTCCGGTAAACTGCTATCCATAGTGCGCGCCAGCGCCAACCGCTGCTGCAGTTGCCGGCAGTGGTCGTTAAACGGCAATAACTGCAGACCTTTACGCTGCAGGGTGTCGAGCCAGGCTTGCTGTCTGAGCTGTGGGTCCAGCTGTAACTGCGCCGGCTTGCGCTGCAGTATTAACTGACCAAAGCGCAGTTGCTGTTCGCTAAAAAACGCCTGCTTCTGCTCATCCCAACCACTGTAACTTTGCCAGCTTAACTCAGGCCAGTCCGCCAGTACTTCGTCCAGCGTAATCGCCACCGCCTGACTAATGCGGTTTTGCTGCTGATAGTCGCGGCTGCTGCTCACCACCAACAAGGCTTGCCCCGACAAGGGATCATCCGGCGCCAACACCGCGCCACAACCATTGGCCAGTAAATAGCCCTGACCACGGCGCTGCGCCAGCCGATCCGGAAAGGCGCGTAGCAATAAGGTTGGCAGCAATTGCAGTGGCAAGGTCGTCAGCTTGCTCACCCCGAGCTTGCGGGCAAACTGCTCGGCCTGCGGATATAAGCTGGCAAAAGGTGGCCGCCGCTGCTGGAGCAGTGCGAGTTGTTGATACAGGTCCTGCGTAGCGGGCCGGCTCTCTTCCAGCAAGGCAGCTAACAAGGCGGCCAGCCAACCAGCACCGGCGGTGCTTTTTTCCAGCTGCCTGGCATGCTGCAACATACTGGCCAGCCGGATGTCGGTAGCAAACTGATACAGTTCACGACCATAGCGGCTAAGCTGCCCTTTGGCATCCAGCACCTGTAGTTGCTGCAATAAGGCCGTCGCCGCGGCCAGATTACCGCTGGCCGGTGCCGTTAACCAGTTTAACGCCGCTGGCTGACAACCCCAGACGGCCAGCTCCAGCCGCAGCTGGGTTAATTCCGCCAGTTCAATCTCCGGCGGTTCGAAGGCCGGTCGGCGCTGCCATTGCTCCGGCGTATCCAGCCGGTAGCAAATGCCCGGCGCCAAACGACCAGCGCGACCGGCGCGCTGCACCGCGGCAGCCTGGCTAATGGCAATGGTTTCCAGTTTCGTCAGGCCATTACGCGCTTGATAGCTGGCCCGGCGCGCCTGGCCACTGTCTACCACCACGGTAATGCCTTCAATGGTTAAGCTGGTTTCGGCCAGATTAGTCGCCAGCACAATTTTATGCTGACCGGCCGGTGGCGCGGCAATAGCGGCTTGTTGCTGCGCCAGGCTGAGGCTACCGATTAGGGGCCAGACTTGCAGCTCTGGCGGCAAGCCCTGACTCTGTAACCAAGTGGCGGCCTGCTGAATTTCGGCCTGACCGGGTAAAAATACCAGCAGATTACCGCCGTGCTGGCGATAAGCCTGCAATGCCAGCTTAGCGGCCTGTAGTGCCAGCGGCTCTTTCGACACCGGCATCGGCGGCTGATAGCGGATCTCAACCGGGTAGCTGCGACCGTCGCTTTGCAGCAGCGGCGCCTGCAAATACTGCTGCAATGCCTGACAATCCAGCGTCGCCGACATCACCAGCAGCTTTAACTGTTCATTTAGTTGCTGCACCTCTAACGCCAGCGCTAACCCCAGATCGGCATGCAGCGAACGTTCGTGAAATTCGTCGAATATTAATAAATCCACCGTAGATAACAGCGGATCTTGCTGAATTTTGCGGGTTAAAATGCCCTCAGTCACAATCAATAGCCGGGTATCCGCGCTAAATTGACTGTCCTGGCGGATTTGATAGCCCACTGTTTTACCGATCGGCTCACCCAGCTGCTGTGCCAGATAGGCGGCAATGCTGCGTGCCGCCAGGCGGCGCGGCTCCAGCAACAGGATCTTCTTACCGGCAAACTGGGGCTGCTGTAACAGATACAGCGGCAAATACGTCGATTTACCGGCACCCGGTGGCGCCGACAAGATGACGCGGTTTTGCTGTGCCAGGATCTGGCACAGCTTAGGCAGGATCTCTACAACAGGTAACAAGCTATAGCTCTCTCAGACAGCGGCAGCACACTAAGCGCTAGCTGCCGCCGCCACTCAGGCTGACAATTCCGCTAACAGGGTAGCGGCAATAGTACGAATGCCCTGACCGGTGGCACCGGCCGCCCAATAGGCATTGGCGCTGCCATTAAAAGCGGCAGCTAAATCAAAGTGCAACCAGCCCTGACCGTCATTCGGTACAAAGCGACTTAAAAAGCCGGCAGCATTACTGGCTCCACCGGCACCGCCACCTTTGACCGGCCGGCTGTTGGCCGTATCGGCATAAGGTGACGGGCATTGCTGCTGATGCCATTTTGCCAGCGGTAACTGCCAGGTCAGTTCCTGTTGTTCCGCCGCATACGCCAGCGCCCGCTGTGCCAGTACCTGATCTAAGGCAAACAAGGCATTATATTCGGTGCCAACCGCCGTTTGCGCGGCGCCGGTCAGGGTTGCGGCATCAATAATCAGCCCGGCACCACTGTCGCCCGCCAATTGCAGACCATCCGCCAGTACCAGCCGGCCTTCGGCATCGGTATTGACGATTTCTACTGTGGTACCATTTTTATAGGTAATAATATCGCCAAGTTTATAAGCATGACCGCTGATCAGGTTTTCGGCGCAGCATAAGATCAGTTTGACCCGCTGCGTCAGGCCACCGAGGATCGCCAGCGCCAGCGCTGCAGTGACTGTCGCAGCCCCACCCATATCACATTTCATCGTCAGCATGCCTTCAGTCGCTTTAATCGAATAACCGCCACTGTCAAAGGTAATGCCTTTACCGACCAAAGCCGCAGCAACAGGCGCATCCGGGGTGCCGGTCGGGTTAAAGTCCAGCTCCAGCAGTGCCGGTGCGCGATCGCTGCCGCGACCGACCTGATAAATCCCATGCCAGCCCGCCTGTTGCAGTTGTTCACCCAGCAGGATCTGCTGCGACACCTTGCCGTCACCGGCCACCTCTTGAATAAAGGCTGCCGCCTGCTGACACAGCAACTCAGGAGATAATTGTTCCGGCGTCTGGTTAATCAGGCCACGGGCAAAGCTGTAACAGCGCACCAGCTGCTGCAGGCGGGTTACTGTTGCGGCATCGCCGGTAAAATTAACACCGCTAAAGCGTTTGGCATTAATAAAACCCTGATAAAAGGCCCACTGTGCTTCCAGCGACCAATCACCTGCTAACTGCACTTCGGTCAGACCAAGGTTATCCAGCTGCCGGGCTGCTTTTTGAATACTACGCAGCTCATCACCGGCTTTAACATGAATCTGATAGCCCTGGCTGCTTGGGGTCAGGCTGGCTTTACCAAAGGCAGCAGCGGCTGGCTGCTGAGTCAGTGAAATGTGTAACAGCTTAGTGGTCGATTCCATCTTTTACTCCGTTTATAGGGGCGCTCGGCGTTTGACGTTCGCGGGTGTGAGCCATTGTAGCACAGAGCGGCCGCTGAAAATAAAGTGACGAATGGCTGCTCAGTCTGTATACTTCCGCGGTTTTTCAATAGTGATTGCGATAGCATTAATATTCTGCTATCTATAGCCGCCATCTTTTTTGCTTGGCGGTATTGTACAGGAGAGAATCATGCCAGAGGGCAATAACAACAAAACCCTGGGGCTACTGGCGCTGGCCGGTGTTGAGCCATATCAGGAGGCGGTCGGGGAAGAGTACATGAACCCGAAGCAGCTGGAGCATTTCCGCAAAATTCTCGATGCCTGGCGCCAACAGTTACGGGAAGAAGTTGACCGTACCAAGAACCATATGGCTGACGAAGCCGCCAACTTCCCGGATCCGGTAGACCGGGCTGCCCAGGAAGAAGAATTCAGCTTAGAACTGCGCGCACGGGATCGTGAACGTAAATTGCTGAAAAAGATTGAAAAAACGCTGCAAAAAATTGAGAACGACGATTTCGGTTACTGTGATACCTGCGGCATTGAAATCGGTATCAAGCGCTTAGAAGCGCGGCCAACAGCTGATCAGTGTATTGACTGTAAAACTTTGGCCGAAATCAAAGAGAAGCAGTTAGGCGGCTAAGGTCTTATCCCTTGGCAAACGCCAGCACTTCCCCCCAAAACACGGCCGGCTATACCGGCCGTTTTGCTCCCTCCCCCTCTGGTCCACTGCACTTTGGCTCCTTAATTGCTGCCCTGGGTAGTTATCTGCAGGCAAAGAGTCAGGCTGGCCGCTGGCTGGTACGCATCGAAGATATCGATACCCCGCGCACCCAGCCCGGTGCCGACAGCGCCATTTTAACGGCACTGGAAAGCTTTGGTCTGCAGTGGGATGGCGAGATTTGGTATCAAAGCCAGCGGCTGGAACGTTACCAGAGCATTTTTCAACAGCTACGCCAGCAAGGGCTGATCTATGGTTGTCAGTGCAGCCGTAAACAAATTAATGATGGCGGTGGAATTTATCCCGGTACTTGTCGGCAGCTCGGACTGTCTGCTGAGCCGTTAGCCTGGCGGCTCTGCAGCCCGGCTGCGACCGGCTTTAGCGATCTGGTCTTCGGCCCGCAGCAGATCGACGCTGCCCTGGCCGCTGAGCATTATGTGGTAAAACGTCGGGATGGTCTGTTTAGCTACCAGTTGGTGGTGGTAGTGGATGATTGGGATCAGGGCATCACACAAGTGATCCGTGGCGCCGATTTGCTGACGATGACCAGCCGGCAACAGCACTTATTTTGGTTATTGGGCGCAGCGGCGCCTGACTATGGCCATTTACCGCTGGCGGTAACGGCACCTGGCCAGAAGCTGAGTAAACAAAACCATGCCAGGCCGCTGCAAGCTTGGCCGCTGACGCAAAGTATGGCGGCGGCCTTAACTGTACTTGGCCATCCGCCGCCGGCAGAGCTTGCCGGTGCCCCGGTGAGCGAGCTGTTAGCCTGGGCACTTGGCAACTGGCAATTACGTCAGGTACCGCAGCAGTTGGAAGTGCGCTGCCCTGACTTTGCCTGATAAATTTGCCGCCGGCCTTACATTCTCATTTTCCGGCAATTCGGGTATGATACGCCGGTTTTTCGGCCAAAGTGCCGTATCGGTTTTTAGGAGACATATCATTATTTCGCGAGTGCTTGATTTTTGCCGCCGTAAGCTGAGCAAAACTGCCCCCCAACCGAGCAGTGGCAAGCCGGCTAAAGCTGCCAAAACCCCGGCGACTAAAGCTATCAGCACCAACCCGGTGCCCTCTTCAGTTTTGCCGCCATTGCAGGTGATTAGCCGTGATCGGCATGCCATTTCGCGCAAAGATATCAGCCCGAATGCGTTGAAAGTGTTGTACCGGCTAAAAGATGCCGGCTACGACGCCTATCTGGTCGGTGGCTGTATCCGTGATTTATTGCTTGGCTTACAGCCAAAAGATTTCGATGTGGTCACCAATGCCAAGCCGGAAGAAATTAAGCAGGTGTTCCGCAACTGCCGGCTGATTGGCCGCCGTTTTCGTTTAGCACACGTGGTCTTTGGCCGCGAAGTGATTGAAGTTGCCACCTTCCGTGGCCATCACAGTGGCGTTGACGACGAGGAAGATAGCAGCAAGATCGCCAGCCTCAGCGATCACGGTCAGATCCTGCGCGATAATGTGTACGGTACCATTGAAGAAGATGCCGAGCGGCGCGACTTTAGCGTCAATGCGCTGTACTACTCGATTAAAGACTTTGCTATCTATGATTTTGCCAACGGTATGCAAAGCATCGCGGAGCGGCGCATTGAACTGATTGGCGATCCGGAAACCCGTTATCGCGAAGATCCGGTGCGGATGCTGCGCGCCATCCGCTTTGCCACTAAATTAAATATGCAAATCGCACCGGATACGGCGCGCGATATCCCTGAGCTGGCGGTATTGCTAAAGAATATCCCGGCGCCACGGCTGTTTGATGAACTGGTTAAGATGTGGCTGGCCGGCAAAGGCTTCGATAACTTTATGCTGATGCGTGAGCTGAAAGTCTTTAAGGTATTACTGCCGCAGCTGGAAAAACTGTTAAAGCAGGAACCGGAAGGTAAAGCCTTTCAACTGGTCACCCGTGCTTTGCAAGATACCGATCAGCGGGTCGCGCAGGACAAACCGGTGACGCCGGCCTTTGTGTTTGCCGCCATGCTGTGGTACCCGGTAGAAGTGCGGGCCCAGACACTGCTGATTGAGAGTGGCCTGAATGAAAATGACGCCCTCAGCATCGCGATGACCGAAGTGCTGGATGACGTGCAGCGTAGTATTGCCATTCCGAAACGCTTTAGTCTGGCAATGCGCGATATCTGGATCTTACAAAGCCGGCTGCCCAAACGCGCTGGTCGTCGCTCCTTTAAGCTGATGGAACAAAATAAATTCCGCGGCGCTTTTGACTTTTTGCAACTAAGAGCCGCAGCCGAGGGCGGTGAACTGACTGCACTGGCAAACTGGTGGCAGAGTTTTCAATTTACCGATGAAGCCGGCAAGCTGCAGCTGATTAATCAACTCGGCAAAGCCGGTGTCGAGCGGCCAAAACGCCGGCGTACCAAACGTAAAGCGCCAACTGACAATACTGATAATGCCGCCAGCTGAACGTTGTTATATTGGCCTGGGCGCCAATCTGGTGGAACCAGTGGCGCAGCTGCAAACCGCAGTGACAGCCCTTGGACAACTGCCCGAAACCAGGCTGGTGCAGGTGTCGCGCTTTTACAGCTCCAAACCGATGGGGCCACAGGATCAGCCGGATTATGTTAATGCGGTGGCGGCGCTGGATACCCGTTTAACGCCGCTGGCGTTACTACACGCCTTACAGCAGATCGAACTTGCGCATGGCCGGCAACGCAAAGCCGAGCGTTGGGGCCCCCGCACCCTGGATTTAGATATCCTGTTATTCGGCATGCAACAAATCGATCATCCCGAGCTGACTGTGCCACACTATGGTATGCAGCTGCGGGAATTTGTGTTGTATCCGCTGGCCGAGCTGGCACCGGATTTAATTTTACCTGATGGCGTGGCGTTACAGAGCCTGTTACAACGGGTGCCACTAAATGGCCTGACGCCACTGCAACCTCCTTGCGACTGACGCTACTTTGTGCGAAGGTGCGCATCCGGACTCACTGTCGGAATTGATCAAGATGGCTAAAATTACCACTGCCGTACTGCAAAAAATGAAGCAGCAAGGCGACAAAATCACCATGTTAACGGCTTATGATGCCAGCTTCGCCAAACTCTTTGCCGAACAAGGCGTCGACGTGCTGCTAATTGGCGACTCGCTGGGCATGGTACTGCAGGGCCATAGCGATACACTACCCGTTACCACCGCCGATATCGCTTATCACACCCGCGCGGTGCGCGCCGGTGCCCCCGATGCCTTTGTGATTGCCGATATGCCCTTTATGAGCTATGCCACGCCGGAGCAGGCGATGCAGAATGCGACGCCGCTGATGCAGGCCGGTGCCAATATGGTGAAATTAGAAGGCGGTGACTTTTTACTGCCCACCATTAAAGCCCTGACTGAGCGCGGCGTGCCGGTGTGTGGTCATTTAGGCTTAACGCCACAATCCGTCCACTTGTTTGGTGGCTTTAAAGTGCAGGGTAAAACCGCGGAAAAAGCCGATGCCATGGTCCGGCAAGCGCTGGCGCTGCAGGAAGCCGGTGCGCAACTGCTGGTGATGGAATGTATTCCACAGCCGCTGGCCGAGCGCATTACTCAGGCGCTGACCATTCCGGTGATCGGTATTGGTGCCGGCAACGTCACCGATGGCCAGGTACTGGTGATGCATGATTTACTTGGCATCAGCAGTGGCTATATCCCGAAGTTTTCCAAAAATTATCTGGCGCAAACCGGTGACATCCGTAGCGCCATAACAACCTACGTCAGTGAAGTGAAAGCCGGCATTTTCCCGGCAAAAGAGCACAGTTTTCAATAATGCAGCACCTGGAATCGATCTCCGCGCTACGGGCGCAAATCCGCGACTGGCGCTTAGCCGGTAAACGCATTGGCTTTGTGCCAACCATGGGCAATCTGCACGCCGGGCATTTCCGGCTGGTTGATATCGCCCGCCAACATGCCGATGTGGTGATTGCCAGCATCTTCGTTAATCCGATGCAATTTGGTCAGAACGAAGATCTGGATAAGTATCCGCGTACCCTGGCGGCAGATATGCAAGGCCTGACTGCACATGGCTGCGCCGCCTTGTTCACGCCCACGCCGGCCATCATGTATCCGCGCGGGCTGGACGTACAAAGCTTTGTCGAAGTACCGAAACTGGGCGATTTACACTGTGGCGCCAGCCGGGCCGGTCATTTCCGCGGTGTCAGCACTGTGGTGGCGAAACTGTTTAATCTGGTACAACCGGATGTCGCCTGTTTTGGTCAGAAAGACTATCAGCAACTGGCGATTATCCGCCAGATGGTGGCGGACCTGTCGTTTCCGATTGAGATTATCGGGGTGCCGACTGAGCGCGCCGCTGATGGTCTGGCACTCAGCTCTCGTAACGGTTATCTGACGGCAGAGGAACGTGCCAAGGCACCGGCGTTATATCAGATCCTGCAGCAACTAAAACAACAGATCCTGGCTGCTGCCGCCCCCTACCGCGAGCTGGAGCAAGACGCCAAAGCGGCGTTACAGGCGGCTGGTTTTATCCCGGATTATCTGAATATCAGCCATCGTCAGACCTTAGCCCTGGCCAATGACGCTAATGAGCCAAAAGTGATCCTGGCGGCAGCCAAACTGGGTAGCACCCGGCTGATCGATAATCTGGAAGTGTAAATGCTCTACCTGGGCTGCCCGCTGTGGGCTAATCCACACTGGCGTGGCAGCCTGTACCCGCAAGGCACCAGCAGCAGCGACTTTCTCGCCCATTACGCCACCGTGTTTAACAGCGTCGAGGGCAATACCAGCTTTTATGCCGATCCGGACAGCGCCACCCTCGAGCGCTGGGCGGCGACCTTACCTGCTGACTTCCGGCTGCAGTTAAAGCTGCCGTCACGATTTTCGCATAACAGTGCGACGACACAAGCAGATGATATCCTGGCCTGGTTAAAGACGCTCAGCGTGTTGGGCGATAAGCTTGGCATGCTGCATTTACAACTGCCGGCCAGTACCGGCCCGCATGCTTTGCCCTGGCTGGAACAGCAACTTATCACCCTGCGCCCGCATTACCAGTTGTGCGTTGAAGTGCGGCATCCGGCCTTCTTCGATAAAGCCGTACACGAAATCCGCTTAAACCGCTTACTACAGCAGTATCAATGCGAACGGGTGGTGCTCGATAGCCGGGCTCTGTTTAGTGTGCTGGCCCGCAGTCCGGCGCTATTGGATGCGCAGCAAAAAAAGCCCCGGCTACCGGTACATGCGATCTGTCTGAGCGCCCAACCGGTGATCCGCTTTATCGGCTGTGATGATGCCAGCATCAACCAGCATTATTATCAACCCTGGTTACGCAAAGTCGCCGACTGGCTGCAGGCCGGTAAAACTCCCTACTGCTACTTTCATACTCCGGATAATCATGGCGCACCGGCCTTATGCCGCCAGTTTGTCGCTGATTTACAGCCAATGGTGCCCGGCTTGCAGCACCCGGTACTGGCTCTTTGGCCAGGAGAAGCGCGCCAGCAACTCGGTCTTTGGTAGAAAAGACCGCTGAGATCAAAGTTTTTCCGCCCAAAACCCGCTATGCTGCTCCTTAGAATGGCGTGAATGGAGAGCAGATCAGTGCTTAACACCCTGCTAGGCGTCAGCCGGGCAAATTTTCTAACTCTGACCTTGGTCTGCATCCTGCTGGCTGTCACCGCCAGTTGGCAAGCCGGCGCCTCACCTGGCTGGCCAACCCTGTTATTGGTGACCTTGCTGGCGCTCTGTGCCCATATCAGCGTCAATGCCTTTAATGAATATTTTGATTTTAAGTCCGGTCTGGATTTTCTGACCGAGCGCACGCCCTTTAGCGGTGGTAGCGGCACTCTGGTGGCTAATCCGGCTGCCAGTTACGCTGCATTGGCGATTGCCGTGATCAGCTTAGCATTACTGATCGCCGGCGGACTTTACCTCACCTTATTGCATGGCTGGCAACTGCTGCTGATTGGTATTCCGGGTGTGCTGATTATTTACGCCTATACCCAATATCTGAACCGCTCACCTCTGGCCTGCCTGCTGGCGCCGGGCATTGGCTTTGGTTTACTGATGACGCTGGGCGCGTTTTGGGTATTTGCACAGCAAGTCAGCATGGCGGCCTGGCTGTTGGCCACCATTATCAGTTTGCTGGTCTCCAACCTGTTACTGCTAAATCAGTTTCCGGATGTCGAAGCCGACAGGCAGGTCGGACGCCGGCATTTGCCGATTGTCATTGGCCGCCGTCACAGTGCCAGTGTTTATAGTCTGCTGGCCGCTGCCAGCTATCTGTTACTGCTGCTTGGTGTTGCCCTGGGCGCGCTGCCCTGGCAAAGCTTACTTGGCTTACTCAGTTTGCCGCTGCTGCTGAAAATTCTGCCGGGCATTTTCCGGCTGGCAGATAAACCACGCGAGCTGGCACCTTACCTTGGCCTGAATGTGCTGCTGTGCCATCTTTATCCCTTACTACTCAGTGCCGGTCTGTACTGGGCCGCCAGCGGCAATTAATCACGGAGGCAGGATGCAGGTTTTAACAACGGATATTATTGTGGTCGGCGGCGGTGGTGCTGGCTTGCGCGCGGCTATTGCTGCGGCACAGATCAGACCGGATGCCCGCATTAGTCTGCTATCCAAAGTCTATCCGATGCGCTCGCATACGGTTGCAGCCGAGGGTGGCGCGGCGGCCGTCACGCTGGCTGAGGATAGCCTGGATGCGCATTTTCAGGATACCGTTGCCGGCAGCGACTGGCTGGCCGACCAGCTGGTGGTGGAACATTTTGTTAAAGCCGCTTATCAGGAGCTGGTGCAACTGGAACACTGGGGCTGTCCATGGAGCCGTAAAGCCGACGGCAGTATTCAGGTGCGGCGCTTTGGCGGCATGAAAACCGAACGCACCTGGTTTGCCGCCGATAAAACCGGCTTTCATATTTTGCATACGCTGTTTCAAACCTCGCTGCAATATCCGGCCATCCAGCGGCTGGATGAGTACTTTGTGCTGGACTTATTAGTCAGTGAACAGCAGGTGCTGGGGGTACTGGCGCTACAACTGAATAGCGGTGAGCTATTCCAGATCCTGGCGCCGAAAGTGATTCTGGCTACCGGCGGCGCTGGCCGGCTGTTTCACTACAATACCAATGGTGGCATCGTCACCGGTGATGGTATGGCGCTGGCGTACCGGCATGGCGTGGCGCTACGGGATATGGAGTTTGTGCAATACCACCCCACCGGCTTACCCGGCTCCGGCATTCTGATCACCGAAGCCGCCCGCGGTGAAGGCGGGATTCTGCTGAATAAAGACGGTTACCGTTACCTGCAGGATTATGGCCTGGGCCCGGAAACCCCGCTGGGACAACCAAAGAACAAATATATGGAGCTGGGACCGCGCGACAAACTATCGCAGGCGTTTTGGCAGCAACAACAAGCCGGCCTTACCGGTGACTATCAGGGGCATGCTGTCGTCTATCTGGATTTACGCCATCTGGGGGCGCAGAAACTGGCCGAGCGGCTGCCCTTTATCTGTGAACTGTCGCGTTCTTACGTCAATATCGATCCGGTACAACAACCGATCCCCATTCGTCCGGCAGTGCACTATACCATGGGCGGCATTCTGACTGAGCTGCACGGCGAAACCCGTATCAGCGGTTTATATGCTGTCGGTGAATGCGCTTCGGTGGGTTTACATGGCGCTAACCGGCTGGGGTCAAATTCACTGACCGAATTACTGGTATTTGGTAAAGCCGCCGGCGAGCATGCCGCGCAAAGCCTGCCGCCGATGCCGCGTAGCCACTCAACAGCAGCGACAGAGCAGGCGCAAACGCAACAACGGCGACTGGCCAGTTTGTTCGGTAGTAAACCGCAACAGAGTATCGCCAGCCTGCGTAAGGCGATGACACTAGCGATGGAGCAAGGTTGTGGTATCTATCGTGATGAACAGGGTATGCAGCAATGCCGCGCTACCCTGGTTTCGTTACAACAACAGCTGGCCGGGCTGAAAATCAGCGACCACAGCAAGGTGTTTAACACTGAGTTGATCCAGTATCTGGAGCTGAGTTTCGGCCTGGAGGTGGCACTGACACTCTGTGAAAGCGCGCTGGCACGCACAGAATCGCGCGGCGCGCACCAACGGCTGGATCCGGGTATGACCCAGCGTAATGATCAGGATTTTTTACAGCATACCCTGGCTTACCGGGCGGCGGATGGCAGTGTTGCGCTGCGTTACCAACCGGTTAGGATCACCAGCCTGCCACCGGCAGCCCGCGTCTACGGTGCTGCCGCTAAGCAAGGAGCCTGAGCATGGAGAAAACGATTATTATTCAGCGCTATAATCCCGAGCAAGATCAGGCACCCAGCGCAAAGCGCTATCAGGTACCCTTCGACCACAGCACCTCGGTGCTGGATGCACTGCTGTATATTCAGCAGCAATTGGATCCGACGCTGGCCTTTCGCTGGTCCTGCCGGATGGCGATTTGCGGTTCTTGCGGCGTGATGGTGAATAAGATCCCGAAACTAGGCTGTAAAACCTTTTTACGCGATTATCCGGCTGAACTGACGATTAGCGCACTGGACCATTTCCCGATTGAGAAAGATCTGATCAGCGATATGGCGGTGTTTTTAGACCATCTGCAAGCGGTCAAACCTTATCTGATTAATGATAGTAAAAACTCTGAGCCGCACCGGCAAACGCCGGCGCAGCTGAAAAAGTACCAGAAATTCTCCAGCTGTATTAACTGTGGCCTGTGCTATGCCGCCTGTCCGCAGTTTGGCCTTAATCCGGAATTTCTGGGGCCAGCGGCTATTGTCACCGCGCAGCGCTATAACCTCGATAGTCGCGATCAAGGCAAAGCACAGCGCATGCCGCAGCTAAATGGCAAAAACGGCGTCTGGGCCTGCACCTTTGTCGGCTTTTGTGCCGATGTCTGTCCGAAGCAGCTGGATCCGGCAGCGGCCGTCAATCAGGGCAAAGTTGCCTCGGCTACCGATATGCTGATCAGCATCTTTAAACCTTAGGAGGCTCTATGCCAGACTCTGCCGGCGCCCGCCGCCCCTATCTGCAACCGCTCTCTCGCAGCTGGTGGCTAAAACATAGCTTTTTTCTGCGCTATATGCTGCGCGAAGCCACTGTGTTGCCGTTACTGTTCTTCTGTGGCTGCCTGCTGGCGGGGCTTTACAGCCTGAGTCAGGGAGAAAGTCAGTATCAAAGCTGGCTGGCGTTTATGGCGCAGCCCTGGGTGATAGCGCTGAATGCACTGGTGCTGCTGGCCAGCTTATATCATGCTAAAACCTTTTTTGAACTGTTCCCACGGGTGATGCCGCTACTGCCGGCACCACTGATGATTGCCGGCCAGTGGCTCGGTACCATTGCGGTCGCACTATTGTTACTCTGGTTATTTGGAGCTATCGGATGAATCAGCCAAAACGCTCAGATGAACCGATCTGGTGGGCCTTATTTAGTGCCGGCGGCGTCTGCTTTGCAATGGTGATTCCGGGTCTGGTATTAACCCTGAGCCTGCTCTACCCACTCGGATTATTGCCAGAAGCGGCTTTCAGTTATAGCTGGGTTCAGCAACTGTTACAGAGTTTTTGGGGCTTACCGGGTCTGGCTTTCGCTGGCGCAGCCATTTGTTTACCGCTATTTCATGCCATGCACCGTGTACATCATGGTTTGCATGATTTAAAGCTGGCGCAAGGCCGGCTGGCCAAAATATTCTGTTACGGCCTGGCCAGCCTGCTTAGTGCTGTTGCTATCGTTTATAGCGGGATTATTGCTTAAGGGTGGTTAAAAAACGCTCTGACTCGGCAATGGCTTTATTCATCTCGGTCAGTAAACGGCTGATATCACGTTCGATACTGCCAAATTCGCCTTTCAGGGCGCCAATCGCCTGGGCATTCAGATTATGCTTTAAATACAGCGCATTATCTTTTAATGACGATAACACCGGTTGCATCGTTGCTTCGGCCTGACGCATGGTCACTAACAAGCTATGGTACTGGCGGCGGGTTTGGCTAAGTTTGCGTTCGCTATCACGCTTCAGGCTCTGATTACTATATTCTTTTAGCTCCTGCTGCCACTCTTTAAATAGCGCTTCGGCGACCTGCTCAATGGCATCGATACGGTTTTTCACATCCAGAGCTGACTTTTCACAGGCATCGTATTCCGCCTGAGTCAGTTTATACTGCCGCTGTAAATCGCCACCATCATATTTGACCAGCGCTGAAAACTGCTCCAGCGCCGAACTGAATTGCTGCTGCGCCTCACGTTGTGATTTCTGGGCATTTTCTACGCGATCGACCAGAATATCTCTTTTATGAACACCGACCTTTTCCATCGTCGAGTAATATGCCTGCTGACAGCCGCTAAGCAGCAACAGCAGGACTAACCAGAATTTTGCCATCCTAAACTCCCTATTCTCAAAGCGCGAACTAGCCGTGCAGTTGCTGCGCCGCCAGTTGTAATAGCTTAGGATAAAACTCTTTATCCTGCTGAGCCAGCTGATCCTGCTCCACTAACACATCACGCAAAATCTGCTCTGTGGTCAGCGGATTGGCCAATACCACCCGAAACACTATGGTTTCCTGCCGCTGATAGCGGGCGGGTGTTAGCCGGGTGCGGGAGACGAAAGATTTACCTTCTTCGCGTTGCCGCTTCTGAATAAACTTGGTCAGGCCGTTAAGCAGTTCGTTAAAGCGCAGCAGCTGCTCCGGGCTGGCACTGGCCATCGCTTTTTGCACCTGCGCCGGCACATAGCGGTAGGTCAGAATACACAGCTCCGGCTCGGTAATCAGTTCAAAGTCGATATTATGGCTAATCAGGGTGGCAAAGTAGCGGGCCTTTTCCAGACTGCGGTCGATCAGGATCTGATAACCCTGGCGACCAATCACCTGTAAGCAGGCATGCACCAGCATCGCCATACCGGGTCTTGAGCCCTCCAGCGTCTGGCTGCCCAGATCTTTCGAGCCTTTACGCAAAATATATTCGGCATGATGTTCAATCACGTTCGCCGTCGACGGGTGTTTAAATACCACCATACCGGCGCCCATCGGTACGTACATCTGCTTATGGGCGTCGATGGTCACAGAGTCTGCACGCTCAATACCCGCTAGTAAATGCCGGTACTTAGCTGACAATAAGGTCGCACCGCCCCAGGCGGCGTCAACATGGAAATGGCATTGTTGTTGCTCGGCCAGATCGGCAAGCTCATTTAACGGGTCGATATTGCCGGTTTCCGTGGCGCCGGCAACGCCGACAATGGCTAGCACTTTAATATTACGCTCCGCAAGGTCGGCCAGTACCCGGCGCATTTCGGCAGTGTCCACCTTGTTATTGGCGTCCGTTTTGACCGACACCACCATATCACGGCCGATACCCAACACATCTGCGGCCTTACCCAGCGAATAGTGACCACGTTCTGACACCACTATCGCCAACCCCTGATAACCATAATGCTGCATCGCGCGGAACAAGCCTTCTTTGGCGATACCTTTAAAGTCACCGTCCGGTTTTAATAAGCGGTTGCGGGCAATCCACAGCGCAGTGATATTGGCAATGGTACCACCGGAGCAAAAGGCACCCAGCGAATGATTAGCGCTGTGCATCCACTTTTTATAGAAGCCGTCTTTTTCGCCATACACCAGATGATGCATCATGCCCAATACCTGCCGCTCCAGCGGGGTAAAGGCTTTTGAGGTCTCGATTTTTACCAGGTTCTGATTTAAACCCACCATCATTTTCGACAGCGGCAGCACAAAATAGGGTAAGGCCGACGTCATATGACCAATAAAACTGGGTGCTGCAGTATGCACTGAGTGCGCCACCAGTTTTTGCATAATGGTATCGGTATAATCAGAAACAAAGGACGGCTGCTCCGGGATCTGGAACGCCTGAAAATCCCGCTCAATCTGCCATAACGGCTTTTCCACCGCTACGATACTTTCATTTAAAAAGCCGGCCAGATTCTGCGACAGGTTTTGTTCGATAATACTGAGTGTCGAATCCGGCGCTTCCGGGATCGTAAAAATACGCCACAGTGCTTCTTCGGAAGCCGTGGCCTGGCGTTTAATGATGTCGTTCATGCCTGTCGTTACCTGCTGTAACTCTGTCAGCGTTTATACGCAGCAAAGCGTTCAACTGTACTGCAACCACTTAAAAATGTCTGCAACTTTCTGAATTCCGTGTTGTATTGCCGCTAACTGCGTAAGCCAATACCTTTATTGATCAAATACATTGCATAGCTGAATAACACCAGAATAAACCCTACTACTACCGCCAGCGCCAGCCATAAATTGACATCGCTATAACCCAAAAAGCCAAAACGGAAGGCATTCACCATATAGACAATCGGATTCAGTTGCGCCAGTTGCTGCCAGAATCCGGGCAACAAGGTCAGTGAGTAGAAGACACCGCCCAGGTAAGTTAAGGGCGTTAACACAAAGGTTGGAATAATGCTGATATCGTCAAAGGTTTTGGCATAGACGGCATTGATCAGGCCACCCAGTGCGAACAACATCGAGGTCAAGACCACGGTTAAGATAATAATCGCCAGATTATGGATACTGATGGTGACAAAGAATAACGACAACACCGTAACGATTAAGCCGACTAAGATACCGCGCGCCATGCCACCACCGACATAACCGAGCACTATAATATAGTTGGGTACCGGCGCTACCAGCAGCTCTTCGACATTACGCTGGAACTTGGCGCTAAAAAACGACGAGGCCACATTGGCGTAGGAGTTGGTAATAACCGACATCATAATCAGGCCGGGAACAATAAATTCCATATAACTAAAGCCGTTCATCTCGCCGATCCGCGAGCCAATCAGGCTACCGAAAATGACAAAATACAGGCTCATGGTAATGGCCGGCGGCACCAGGGTTTGCACCCAAATGCGCATAAAGCGGGTAATTTCTTTGGTTAGAATACTTTGTAGCGCTATCAGATAACGGCCATTCATTTCGTTTGCCCCCGGCCATGCTCAACCAGATTAACAAAGAGTTCTTCCAGCCGGTTGGCTTTATTGCGCATTGATAATACCTTTACCTGCTGCGCACTAAGTTGCTCGAAGATCGGGTTTAAGCCGGCACTTTTCTCCACATCCACTTCCACACTGTGTTGATCTAACTTCCGCCAGACAAAGTCAGCCAACTGCAGGCTCTCCGGCACTTGGTCCAGATCCAGAATAAAGGTTTCTTTACCCAGCTTGGATAACAAGGCTTTCATACTGGTGTTCTCAATGATCTGCCCTTTATCAATAATGGCGATATTACGACACAGCATCTCGGCTTCTTCCAGGTAATGGGTAGTCAGGATAATCGTCACGCCCTGCTGATTGATCGTGCGTAAAAACTCCCACATTGAGCGCCGCAGCTCAATATCGACCCCGGCCGTCGGCTCATCGAGGATCAGCAACCTTGGCTCATGCATCAGCGCCCGGGCAATCATTAGCCGCCGCTTCATGCCACCCGACAACTCACGGGCCCGGGCATGACGTTTTTCCCATAACCCCAGCTGGCCTAAATATTTCTCAGCACGCTGTAAGGCCACGGCACGCGGTACGCCATAATAGCCGGCCTGATTGACCACGATTTGCAGCAAGGTTTCAAACTGATTAAAGTTAAATTCCTGCGGCACCAGGCCAAGCTGACTTTTTGCCGCTTCCAGCTCGGTATCCAGGTCAAAGCCAAATACCTTAACTTGCCCGCGGCTTTTATTGACCAGCGCACTGATAATACCGATGGTGGTACTTTTACCGGCACCATTTGGCCCCAGCAACGCAAAAAAATCGCCCTGCTGTACCTGTAAATCGATACCACTGAGTGCGACTGTGCCGCTACGATAGATTTTATGTAAGTCTTTAATGTCCAGTGCCAGCGTCACGCTATTCTCCTGCTTGCTGTTGTCGCGCGTCATAGCCCCAGCGCCCCACTAACTGTTGCGCAAAGCCCAACTGGTCCAATACCCGGGCCACCATAAAGTCGACCAAATCACTGATTTGCTGTGGCTGATGATAAAAACCGGGCGCGGCCGGCATAATACAGACGCCAAGGCGGGCCAGCTTCAGCATATTTTCCAGATGAATGGCACTGAGTGGGCTTTCCCGCAGCACCAGTATTAGCTTGCCACCTTCCTTAATCACCACATCAGCGGCACGTTCCAGCAGGTTATCACTGGCGCCCTGCGCGATAGCCGACAGACTACCGGTAGAACAGGGGCAAACCACCATCTGTTTCGGCGCCGCCGAGCCGGAAGCGACCGGCGAAAACCAATCGTCCTTACCATAAACCTTTAACAGGCCGGGCGCCGCTTGCAGGTACTGTTCCAGCTGCTGCGCGCATTTCTCCGGCGCAGCACTTAACTGCAATTGCTGCTCAGTGGCAAACACCACCCGCGCCGCACTGGACATCAGCAGATGCACTTTAATACCCTGCGCTAACAATACCTGTAACAAACGTAAACCGTAGGGCGCACCCGAGGCACCGCTAAAGGCCAGAGTAATCTCTTTACTGGTTATCATTGGCTTTCCTATCGACTGGCCACGCTTAACTCAGCGCCTCCAGTAGTTGTTGATGAATGCCGCCAAAGGCGCCATTGCTCATTATTACTATCTGATCGCCTGGCTGCACCAGCGCCAGAATGCTGGCTTTCAGCTCAGCGATGTCATAACAAACACTGGCCGGCATCGAGAGCCGCGCGGCCAGCTCGGCCATCGACCAGCCGGCATTGCGCGGTTCATATAAAAATACCTGATCTGCCGTTAACAGCGCCTGCGGCAAGGCGGCCTGATGCACACCGAGACGCATAGTATTGGAGCGCGGCTCTAATACGGCGATAATCCGCGCCTGGCCCACTTTCGCCCGCAAGCCTTGTAGCGTAGTAGCAATCGCGGTGGGGTGATGGGCAAAATCGTCATAGATCGCAATACCTTGTGGAGAGCCTTTTAGCTCCATCCGCCGTTTTGGTGCCACGAAGCTGGCTAAGGCCTCGGCTGCAACACCAACCGGGACCCCGGCATGACGCGCGGCAGCAATCGCCATTACCGCATTATCAACATTGTGCTGGCCACTGAGCGACCAGTTTACCCGCGCCACCTGTTGCTGTTGCCAATATAGCGCAAACTGACTGCCATCCGGCGTTAACAATTCGGCCTGCCAGTCACTGCCATAGGCTTCACGTTGGCTCCAGCAGCCCATAGCCAGCGTCTCGGCGACAGCAGGCGTCGCTTCCGGAGATAACACCAACCCCGAAGCCGGCACGGTGCGCAACAAATGATGAAACTGCCGCTGGATCGCCGCCAGATCCGGGAAGATATCCGCATGATCATACTCAAGGTTGTTGATCACCAGTGTACGCGGCCGGTAATGCACAAATTTGGAGCGCTTATCAAAAAATGCCGTATCATATTCGTCGGCTTCAATCACAAAGAACGGCGCCTCACCTAAGCGGGCAGAAAGGCCGAAATTTTGCGGTACACCGCCAATCAGAAAACCCGGCTTAAGACCGGCATAGTCTAAGATCCAGGCCAACATACTGGCGGTGCTGGTTTTACCATGGGTGCCGGAAACGGCCAGTACCCAGCGCTGCTGCAGTAACTGTTCGGATAACCACTGTGGGCCTGAGGTGTAAGGCAGGTTATGTTCCAGCACATATTCAACGGCCGGATTACCGCGCGATAAGGCATTACCGATAATCACCAGATCCGGGGCGGGTTCCAGCTGTGCGGGGTCATAACCCGGGGTCAGACTGATGCCCAGCTGTTCCAGCTGAGTGCTCATCGGCGGGTAAACCTGTTGATCGGAACCTGTGACCTGATGGCCAAGGGCTTTGGCCAGGGCTGCGATACCGCCCATAAAGGTGCCGCAAATCCCCAGAATATGAATATGCATAATGTACTTCTCTGTTAAGCAGGGGCTTATTGTAGCAAATGCAGAATAAGCTGCGATCAAAACTGCAATTTAAGAATAAATTCTTTAAAATAACCCAGACTGAATGAGATTTCGCCACTTGTACCGGACGAAAGCTTAATCGGTCTGACTCTGTCTTACCCGAAAATATAACAAGGACCTACTATAATGCGTCGCATCTCACCCGTACTGCAACAAGATGGCGTGGATCCGGATCTGATCTCGTTGTTAAAAACTATCCTGGCGGCCTGCCGGGAAATCGCCTTTCGCGTTAGTCAGGGCGAACTGGCCGGTGTACTGGGCTCAACTCTGTCAGAAAATGTGCAGGGCGAAACCCAGAAAAAACTGGATGTGATCGCGAACGAATTACTAAAAGAAGTGATCCTGGAAACCGGCGTGGTAAAGGCCATCAGCTCGGAAGAAGAGGATAATATCGTACCGGGTAATCCACATGGTCGCTATCTGGTGACCTTTGACCCTTTAGATGGGTCCTCCAATACCGATATCAATAGCCTGATCGGCACTATTTTCTCGATTTTACCGGCCGATCCACACAAGGACGCCAGTGATGCCAGCCAGTTTTTACAGCCGGGAACGGCACAGCTGGCCGCCGGCTATGTGCTGTATGGCCCATCAACGATGCTGGCGCTGACCACCGGCAAAGGCACCCGCCTTTACACCCTGGATAAAACCTATGGCGGCTTCCTGTTAACCGAAGAGCGGGCCACTATCCCGAAATATACCGCCGAGTTTGCTATCAATATGTCAAATCAGCGCTACTGGCAGGCACCGATGCAAAGTTACATCGCCGATTTACTGAAAGGTAAAGAAGGGGTGCGCGGTAAAAACTACAATATGCGCTGGATTGCCGCTATGGTCGGCGATGTACACCGGGTACTCTGTCGTGGCGGCATCTTTGCCTACCCGAGTGATTGTAAAGATCCGGCCAAGCCAGATAAATTACGCCTGATGTACGAAGCTAACCCGATGAGCTTTCTGGTAGAACAGGCTGGCGGTGCCAGCTCCACTGGCTATCAACGCATTATGGAGATCATTCCAACTGATATCCATCAACGGGTGGCAGTGATTTTAGGGTCGAAGCACGAAGTGGAAACCTGTGTCAATTACCACAGAAATAGCACTGCTCCGGTAATATCAGACTAATTATCAATAGCCATTTTTACGGCCGTCATTATAATGGCGGCAGTAAATTACTCAGAGGACACAGCAATGAGCTTAAGCGATGTAGCAGCTGGCAAAAATCTGCCGGATGAAATTAACGTAATTATTGAAATTCCGGCCAATGCCGATCCAATCAAATACGAAGTGGATAAAGACACCGGTACCGTCTGGGTAGACCGCTTTATGGCCACCCCCATGTTCTATCCGTGCAACTACGGCTTTGTGAACCAGACTTTGTCTTTGGATGGTGACCCGGTTGACGTACTGGTACCAACGCCTTACCCACTGGTACCAGGCGCCGTGATTAAATGTCGGCCGGTTGGCGTACTGAATATGGAAGATGAGTCTGGTCAGGATGCCAAGGTTATTGCCGTACCGGTCAGCAAGCTGACCAAACTGTATGACCATATTCAGGATATCAACGATGTGCCTGAGCTGCTGAAAAAGCAAATCCAGCATTTCTTTGAGCGTTACAAAGAACTGGAGCCAGGTAAGTGGGTTAAAGTCACCGGTTGGGCCGACGCCGCCGCCGCGAAAGCTGAAATTATGACCTCTTTCGAGCGGGCGAAAAAGTAAACCGCTGTTATCGAAATTGAGACAAAAAACCGGAGCGCGCTCCGGTTTTTTATTTTTATCCTGCTACAGTGCTCAGAACTGAATACAACCGCTCTGATTTTGTCGCAGATACTCAATCAACTGCGGTGCCGGCATCGGTTTAGCAAACAAATAACCTTGCACTTCATCGCAGCCCATTGCCAGAATCGCTTGCAGCTGAGCCTCGGTTTCCACCCCTTCCGCGATGGTCGATAGGCCAATTCGTTTGCCCAAGCTGACAATAGTTGCTGCAATTAAGCCGCCACCTTCGGTCGCAACAGTATTAACAAAGGCGCGGTCAACTTTAATGCGGTCGAGCGGTAACTGCTGTAAATAACTGAGTGATGAGAAGCCGATACCAAAGTCATCAATTGCCACTTTGATACCAAAGCGCTTTAACGCCTCCAGCGCATCAATGACGATTCTTGGCTCATCCATCACCACGGACTCGGTAATTTCCAACTCCAGCAGCTGTGGCTTGACCTGATACCGTTCGACTATTTCAATGACTGCCGGTACAAACTGTGGTGAGCGAAACTGTGGCATCGACACATTAACCGCAATACGCAAAGCGCCACAACCGAGGCTGGACAACTGCTGTAGTTGCTTGCAAGCCTGCTCCAGCACCCAAAGACCAATATCAACGATTAAGCCGGAATATTCCGCCAGCGGAATAAAAACTGCGGGTGAAATGTATTGTCCGGGTTGATGTGGCCAGCGTAACAGGGCTTCCATACCGACGACTTTTTTGGTTTTCAAACACAACTGCGGCTGATACCACAGCTCTAATTTATCCAGGGCAAAGTCAGCCCGCAGCATTCTGAGCATGGTTAAACGCTCAGTCACCTCTTCTTCCATTGTCGGTTCATAATACTGGTGATGCGAGCCAACGGTCTTTTTCGCTTTGTTAAGCGCAATATAGACCTGCTTCATAATCACCATGCCCTGTTCAGCGGCATCGCGTAACCGGCAAATACCAAAGGTGGCATTCACCTGTAAGCTGTGTTCTGACGCCTGAAATGGTTGCGCAAACACCGCCGTCAGTTTGTCCGGTGTTAGTTCTTGTTCCGGGCCGACCAGCGCAAACACATCAGCGCCAATTCGCCCCAGTTGCGAACTGGCGCCAAAGTGTTCAATTAAACGTAGCGTAATCGCAATTAATAACTCGTTACCGACATCCTGACCCAGACCATCGTTCACGTCAGAGAAATGGTCGATATCGACTAACACCGCCACCATATGCTCAGGTTCAAAGCGCCGGGTATCCTGCAGGATCTGAATAAATTCGTTGCGGTTTGGCGTTTTGGTCAGTGGGTCAATATAGGCCGCATGTTTCAACTGCTGAAAAAGCGCGACGTTTTCATAGCCAACTGAGATGTTACTAAGAAAGACTTCGATCAGCTGCTTATCCGCTTCTTCAATCGGCCGGTTAGTTTCAATGTAGACGGCGGCATTGTGCTTATCGTTACCTAAATACAATACGGTGTCACTGTCGGCAAAAATATGCTGCCGGGTTTTCAGACACAGATTAATTTGTTCAACAATCCGTTTATTATCTAACCGTTCTAACTGACATTTGATAAAGGGCGCATAGTTACCCGCCGCACCGAGTACATAAATTTTATCGCTGGCCGTGCCATCATCTTCAATCTGGGCGCAAAGTACGCCTTCAGCATGCAAGCCAATTAGCGATGAGATCTGCGTGACAACGCCTTCTGAAAATTCATGCAGCGAATGTTGCTCGAGCAGGTTGGCACCCGCTTTGATTATTTTCTGCAAACCGCGGCGGTTTTGATTAATGGTTTTAATTTGTTGGTAAGAACGGATCGAAGAAATGATGGTGGTAACCAGCTTACTGCGGGTTAGCTCAGTTTTGGTTTTGTAGTCATTAATATCATATTCTTTAATGACACTTTCTTCCGGGGCGTAGCCGGGCTGTCCAGTGCGCAAGATAATACGCAGCTCATCTAACTGCAGCTCATCTCGGATCCGCTTCACCACTTGCAGACCGGCATTATCGGTTTCCATCACCACATCCAGCAGCACCAAGGCGGTATCGGCGTGTTTACGCAAAAAATCTATGGCTTGCTGACCAGAATAGGCATGATGAAACTCTAACCGTTTTCCCAGCACAATAAGATCATTTAGCGCCAGCTTAGTAACGGTATGAATTTCCTGATCATCGTCGACAATCAAAATAGCCCAGGCACCAATCGGAGTCTGGCTTGGGAGCTGAGTACTGTCGTCTTCTGCTAAAAACAGAAATCCTTCATCTGTTTCTTTTGGCGTCATTGGCTGAACCTTGTGTTGTCCTGTATCTAATATACCCGCTTCCTTGCGAAAAAAGAAATCCCGCCTTGCGTTAATTTTCAGCGACCCTTGCTGTTAATATAATCGATAACTGCTCAGCAGCGCATCAAACTTACATGGGTCTAACGGTTTTAATACTATATCGTTCATGCCAGCACTTTTAAATGCGGCGATTTCTGCCGGTAGCGCATGAGCAGTAAATGCCAGAATCGGGATGTCGCAGTAATCCTGCATTTGACGTAACTGCTTTGCCACCTCGGTACCTGGTAAGTCCGGCAATTGTATATCCAACAAAATTAAATCGAATTGCATTTGCTGACACATACTTAGCGCCTGCTCAGCTGAATGTGCCGCATATAACTCAACTAATCGCTGCTGAATTAATACGTTGATAAATGCCTGATTGGTTTCATTGTCATCCACGACTAATAACTTTTTCCGGCTAAAACGGGTAGCTTCATTAAACAATTGTGGCACCGCCGCCAAACAAAATTCAGCACTTGGCCGACAGGGCACTAATTGTTGCCACTGGTTGAAACTCAGAGGCGGTGCATAAGCGACAAAAGGCATGGCTAATTGCTGTAAAAACCGCTGCCATTCTGCTCCGGGTATTTGCCCCGGTAACATCAGAATCAGCAGCTGATAGCTCTGTTCCACCAACCGTTGTTGTAGTTCGGACAAACTATTACAGCTCGAAAGTTGCAAGGTGTAACCGCTCAGTGCGGCCAGACGTTCACTAAGTCGCTCCGGATCGGCATCAAATAACAATACGTTACCCGGCAAATTTTCCGACGCTAAGGGTTCACATGACAACGGCCAGTTAACATTCAGGCTAAGGCCAAGGCCATCAAGGGATTCGACTTTGCACTCGGCCTGCACTTTTTGCGATAACAGCTGTAATAACGCAATGTCGGCATCCCGCCATTGCAGGTCCGTAAGCTTACCCTCAGCTAATTGACGGCTTAGATGCCGGGGTAATCCGTTACCATCACAATTCAACTGTAAGCGCAGTGTCGTGGGTGCAGAGCAATCCAACACCACTCTAAACTGCAGCCGGCGACCAGCTTCTGAGCGCAGCCCCAAGGCAAGCATCGCTTGCAGCAGCAGAAATAATTGCTCAGGATCAATACTTAGCGTCGCTGTCAGGTTGTCACTCCCCTCCAACCAATCTAAAGAAGAGCCATCCGGCAGCAGACTGTTCAATGCAGGTAACGCTTGCTGCAACCAACTGGCTAGTTGCAAAGACTCGGGCTGGGTTTCAACACTACCAAACTGATAGCGGGCATAATGCTGTTGCAGATTTAATAAAGCACTGAACAAAGCTGGAGAGAGTTGCTCTTGCCGTTGCCACAAAAGCTGAGCTTGTAGTAGCCAGCGGTTCACACATTGTCGTTGTTGTTGTTGCCGTTGTAGCTTGGCGCTGTGTAAAGCTTGCCAGTGCGCTGTCTCATCAGCCGCTTGTGCAGCCTGTTCGGTACTGATTTGTAACTGCTGCTGTAACTCTGCGAGCTGAGTACAATGTTGTTGTAACACCAGGTGCAAAGTCGGACTCAAACTCGACGAGTTGTCTAACTCAGCATCCGGCGCAAGTAATTGCTGTTCAATAGATGCTAACTGCTTTTGTTGGATGTGTTTTTGCTGCCGAAGCACGAGTACTGCTAACCAAAGCAACATGGATAACCAGAACAATGCCAACAATACCGGCCAATGCTGTCGCCACTGCCAGGGCTGAGGCTCAGGAATAATCAGCAGTTGAAGATCTAAGTTGTTAGCACTACCAAATTGCTCGAAAGGTAAGGCCTGAGATTTTATTGCTTGCAACGCCAACCAGCGCCCATTAATTTTTTGCAGTCGTCTCTGCCCGAAGATCATTAACTGATCCGCTGCCGGTAATGGTTGTTCGGCACCGGCTACCGCCAGCAATTGCCCATCGGCCTGATATAGCGCCAGGGTAGCAACCGGAAATACGGCTCTAAACTGCAATTCTGCCAGCCGTTGGCTTAACTGATCCGAATTTAAAGAGCCCAGGGCTGGCTGTAAGCTTAGTTGCACTGTATCGGCATATTGTTGCAGTTGCGCTTTTAATACCTGTTGCTGCTGATGTTGCTGCCAAAAAAATGCTGCCAGCAATAGTGACAAAGCAGCTATCAGATAACACGGCAGCAGATAACGAAAAAAAGCAGTCAAAATAGTGCTCATTGCCAAAAAAACAGGAGCCCACTATATGTCTAAAGTACCCCAGGCTCAAGTGGCGCTGGCCAGGATTAAAAGTGCACGGCTATCCCGGCAAAAACACCATTAAATTTTAATTCGGCATAGAGGTTATCCAGATCATCAAGTTGCATATCGATCGCCCGGTAACCCAGCTTGAGCCTTACATCCACCAACAGATTATCAATCAACTGATAACCAATACCGGCTTGTACATCGTAATAATGACTGTCCTGAAAACGGGTAGCCTGGCCACTGGCAAACACATCGAGCCCTGTACCCGGTAACCCAACTTTAGCATCAAGGTAGAGTAAGGGTAGCCATTGGCTAACAT
Source organism: Alishewanella sp. WH16-1 (assembly GCF_001441695.1). Taxonomy (NCBI): domain Bacteria; kingdom Pseudomonadati; phylum Pseudomonadota; class Gammaproteobacteria; order Alteromonadales; family Alteromonadaceae; genus Alishewanella; species Alishewanella sp. WH16-1. The sequence continues at coordinate 121,710 of NZ_LCWL01000101.1, forward strand.
CCTGCAACGCACGACGGCTCTGAGCCTGGATCCCCACCTCGCCCTGCAGATGCTTAGCTGCAACACCAAGATCCAGCTCAACCAGCGCATTGTCCAGCAGTTCGTAATACAGAATATAATCGGTATGAGTCAAATCCAGCTCAGTTTGTAATTGACTACCCACTGCAAAGTCGACATCAGCAAAACGAAAATCAGCCGCTAATGTGGTGTCACCACGACTTTTCAGGTTTTGATGTTGCAATCTAACATTCGGCAATACCGGTACCAGATGCTCCAGCGCAAGAAAATAACTTTGCGCTGCACGATCGTCGAAACTGAATGACTGCAGGTTACTGCTGTTCGCAACCCCACCCTCACTCTCGGTTGCCCAGTAATCAACACCGGCGTGAATACCTAACACCGTATCGGCTGCGGCTGGCGCTGCCTGGCCTAACAATGCAGCCAGTACTAAAAAAGACGCTTTTTTCATCTACTATCCTTGTTGTAATAATTCAGATAAATCTATTAAGGCGGCATTAGCGCGGGAGATATAATTTGCCATGACCAGGCTATGATTCGCCAGCACCCCAAAACCACTGCCGTTCAGCACCATCGGGCTGTGAATAGGTTGCTGGGCAGCTTCCAGCTCCCGGATAATCTGTTGCAGACTGACCATGGCATTGCGCCGCTGCAGTACTTCGGCAAAATCAATTTCCACTGCCTTTAAAAAATGTAACAGCGCCCAGGTTGCACCCCGAGCCTCATAAAATTCGTCGTCAATCTGCCACCAGCTGGTTTTGACATAGCGCCGGTCTGGTGCTTCGGTTGACTGACGCGCGGCGACATCGCCTGCCAGATCGGTATTAAACCGCTCCTGGCCGACACTGGCACTTAAACGCTGCGAGTAGCTGCCGAGACGTTTTTCTACATTTTTCAACCAGTCACGTAAGTTATCCGCCCGGGCGTAAAACTGGCTATCAGTTTGTTTCGGATCGGCCAGGCCGTTGCGATATAAATATAATTGTCCGATCGCTTTGCGATATTCTGACTCGGCACTGGGCAACACCCAGCTGCGATGGTCAATATTTAATTGCGGCTGCGCAATACGCAAGAAGGCATTTTCGGCAGATTGTGACTGCGAACGACTGAGATCTTTGCGCAGTGCCAGTGCCAGATCGCGTGACATCTCCAGCACACCAAATTCCCAGGCCGGCATATTGTCTAGCAGGCTAAATGGGGGCAGCACGTCGTTAGCCAGATAGCCACCCCGCTTTTGTAATAAGGTTTCTGTAACGCGAATAAGTGCGGTGGTTGTACTGTAACCAACAACCCGACTCCCATCTTCCTGCTGCATGCCCTGCTGAACCTCTTCGATTACTAAATCCGGTTCACGGCTAACCCACCAGCCGCATAACCAAAGTAAGATCAGCAGTAACAGTGCAGAAACAGCCGCTATAGTGGTTTTGTTCATCTGAATCGTCCTATCGGATTGGCATAGCAGTAACAGGTAATTCCAGTTGCAGCACACTGCCACTGGTAAAACGTAATTGAATGGGTACCTTCTCACCTAAAGCCAGCGACTGCTTCGGCTCAAATAGCATCAAATGCAGCCCTCCGGGTTGCATTTGCAGAGTGGCACCGGGTTCAAGTTCGATCCCTTCAACCTCAACCATGCGCATCATGCCATTTTGTTCTATATGGGTGTGCAGCTCTATCCGCTGAAACAGCGGGCTACTGGCAGCGACTAACTCCTGCATTTGCGGGCTTTGATTCTGAATACTGACATAGCCTGCCGTAACCGTGCGACCGGGCATTGGCAAGCGGATTTCGCCCTGTACCAGCCGCACATCGGCAGCCTGAACGCCGGTGCTCTGTGCAAACCACAACAGACCCGAAATTATCAGACCTCTTAGCATTGCTCGCTCCTGTATTACTGATAAGCAAGGCTATCTTACACCAAATCCGCTGAACCGACAGCGTAAAACCGGCCAAAGCTGTTGCCAGAGTGCAGCAAACCAGGCTGGTTGGCCGTGTTTGTAGCCATACCAGACTAACATGGCTGGCACTGCACCTAACAGTAGCCCCAGTAAAGGCAGCAGATAAATCAGTAATAAGGTGAAATCAAACATGCCCAACATTTATTCAGCACCCTGCTGTACGGTTGCCGCCTTGCTGTGTTGAGCCAGCTGAATGTCACTCACCTGGTCCGGCTGCTGATTCATCAGTGCCGTTACGGTAAGTTTCATTGATTGCTCAGCGTGTTGTTGCACTTCGCTGGCCAACTGTTGCTGTAAATGGTACTGCTGCACTGTGAGCTGAATCGTCAGCTCCTGCTTGGTGTCCGCTAATAACTCAGTACTGCTTAAACCGAGGATCGAAATAAAGGCTACTGTAGTTAAGTTACGCATGGTGTTGCTCCTGCAAATTCAGTTCAGTGGTTCGGTACTGCTGCATTACTGAATTCAAGCTGCGTGCCAGCTAGCAAAATAGACTTAACTTATTGTTATTTAATGACAATCAAAAAATCTGACGACCCCAGAAAAAACCACCTCACCGAATAAAACAAAAAAGTAGTCAAATTGACTACTTTTTTGTTTTATTCGCAATGATGATGCTATTCTAGCCAGGTTCTGGTACCAATGCCAGCGCCTGCAACAACAGCTCAGGCTCAGCGCTCGCCAAATGTCCTTGCTCACTCAACAAACGTCGCCATTGCCGGGCACCCGGCATGCCCTGAAATAAGCCCAGCATATGGCGGGCGATGTGCCAAAAACGCGCCCCTTGCTGCATCTGCTGCTGAATATAGGGTACCATCAAGCGTACCAGTTGATGCTGGCTTGGCACGGCCCAATGATCTTGGTACAACAGCGCATCAACCTGACTTAGCAGATAGGGGTTGGTGTAAGCTTCCCGGCCTATCATCACACCATCCAGTTGCTGTAAATGCTGTTGTGCGTCTGTCAGCGTTTTAATACCACCATTAATGCTGATATCCAGCTGCGGAAAGTCACGTTTAAGCTGATACACCCGATCATAATTAAGTGGCGGGATTTCGCGGTTTTCTTTCGGACTCAAGCCCTTTAACCAGGCTTTACGCGCGTGGATTACAAACTGCTGGCAACCGGCTTCAGCAACAGTAGCAACAAAATCCTGCAAAAACTGATACTCGTCAGAATCATCAATACCAATGCGGGTTTTGACACTGACCGGGATACTGACCACATCCTGCATTGCTTTTACACTATCAGCGACCAGCTGTGGTCTGGCCATCAGGCAGGCGCCAAACATACCGTTTTGTACCCGATCTGACGGGCAGCCAACGTTAAGATTCAACGCATCGTAACCACGCTGCTCAGCCAGCTTGGCGCAATGAGCCAGTTCAGCCGGCTCAGAGCCCCCCAGTTGCAGTACCAGTGGCTGCTCCTGCTGGCTAAAGCTCAGATAGTCGCCTTTGCCATGGATAATGGCACCCGTGGTGACCATTTCGGTATACAACACCGCGTGTTTACTCATCAAACGATGGAAATAACGACAATGCCGATCTGTCCAATCCAGCATCGGAGCAACGGAGAATTTTTGTGGCAGCACAAGGTTGTTCAATTCAGCAGACCTTTCAATAATTAGGTGTGTACCAGGTAGCTGGTCAGCTTTTTAACCAGCGGCAGTACCAACAGTAAGGTTGGAAAAGCAATCAACCAGGACAACCCCCAGGCAGAAAGCCATCCTTGTACCGTAAAGGCTTCCAGACCCAGACTTTTCAAAGTACTAACCAGAGACACAATAAAGGTCATCAATATCGATAACAGTAATGGCATCACAAAAGCAGCCATTTTTGACGGTAATTTGGGCATTCTAGGTTCAACGTCTACTACTAAAGCGCAGCATTATACCCTATCTGCGCCTGTGTTGCAGCGTATCGGTATGCCCCGGCAACACTAGCGCAGAACCGGCAATATGATACACTGCGTCAGAAAGGTTGCCGATGGGAGTACAGGAATGTCAACTGAGAGTTTAGTGTCCAGGGCGCGAGCAATTTGCGAGCAAAATGGTGCCCGCTTTACCAGCATTCGGGAAAAAGTGTTTCGCCTGATGGCAGAGAATCATGGTGGTCAGGGTGCCTATGAACTGTTGGAGCAACTGAAACAAACCGAACCTGCGGCTAAACCTGCGACCATTTACCGCGCCCTGGAGTTTTTAACCGAACAAGGCTTTATCCACAAAATTGAATCCAGTAATGCCTTTATGCTGTGCCAGCATTTTGATAAACATCATCCGGCACAGTTGCTGATCTGTGAAAAGTGCGGCAACGTAACCGAACTGCATTCTGCTACCCTGCATACCGAGTTTAGTAAGCAGGCCGCCGCGCTCGGGTTTCATATTCACCATCAAACTATTGAAGCACGGGGCAGTTGTCGGCAATGTCGTGGAAATTAAACGCACAAACTGCTGTTCGCTCTTGTATTATAAAGTAAAAACTTCTAGGCTTAAGACTGTTGCCAGTATGTTGATTCTCAAACCCATAGGCATTTAAATGAATGTTGAATACATAAACCCTTTTCTTTCTTCGTTGGTGAATGTGCTGTCAACTATGGCCAATACCAAGATTGTACCTGGTCAACCGCGTATAAAAAAAGAAGAGGTGGCGCAAGGTGATGTGTCCGGCTTAATCGGCATGGTCGGACCGACTATGAAAGGCTCATTTTCGGTCAGCTTTGACGAAAAGCTCGCGATTGAAATTATGTTCCGGATGCTGGGTGAGCGCCCCAGCGGCATTAACCCCGATGTGACCGATATGGTGGGCGAAATCACCAATATGGTTACTGGCGGTGCCAAGCGGATCCTTGGTGAAAAAGGTTATGAATTTTCAATGGCGACCCCAATCGTAGTCTCCGGGAAGAACCATACTATTACCCATAAATGCGATGGCCCGACTATTCTGATGCCTTTCAGCTCAGAGTTTGGCAAAGTCCATATCGAAGTGAGCTTTGATAAATAGCCGCCTGCTGTGGCGGCTCAGCTTATAACAAATACTGATAATCGACCCGCGGCGTAATATTACATAACAGTTCATAAGGGATGGTTGCTGCGCAGGCAGCCACCCGCTCTATCGCTAGCTCCGGCCCCCACAACACCGCCTCGTCCCCAAGCTTGTCCTGTGCGTTCGGTCCAAGATCGACGGTAATCATATCCATTGATACCCGGCCAGCCAACGGCACCTCGCGACCATTTAACCACACTGGTGTGCCATTGAAGGCATGCCGAGGATAGCCATCACCGTATCCGACAGCAATTACGCCAACAGTGGTATCACAAGCCGCCTGCCAATGCCCGCCATAGCCAACCCGCTCACCGGCCCGCACCTTACGCAACGCAATCAGACGACTACTCAGACGCATTACCGGCTGTAAATGATGCGCAGTGCCAATCTGGTCAATAAAAGGCGAAATGCCGTGTAACATCAGCCCAGGCCTTACCCACTCAGCATGGCTTTGCGGAAAGGCCAGAATCGCCGCTGAGTTGGCCAAGCTACGCTGTTCTGCTTTACCGGCAATAAGATCAGTAAATACCGCCAATTGCTGCAAGGTACGATCTGAGCCGGGCTCATCAGCACAGCAAAAATGGCTCATCAGGCGGATCCCCGGTAACACTGCGCTGCATTGCCACAAGCGACGGTAAAAGTCGTCAAATTGCGCCGGCTCGATGCCCAGCCGGTGCATACCGCTATCGATCTTTAGCCAGACCTTTAACTGGCCATCCAGTGCCGCTTGCTCCAGCGCCTGTAGTTGTAGTTCGTTATGCACCACGGTTTGCAGATTATTGGCCAGTAACAGCGGCAGCTCAGCGGCCTCATAAAAGCCCTCGAGTAACACTATCGGTTTCACAATGCCGCCGGTACGTAACGCCAGGGCTTCGTCTATTCGTGCCACCGCAAAGGCATCGGCATCACTGAGTGCTTGTGCCACCCTGACCAAACCATGGCCATAGGCATTCGCTTTTAACACCGCCAATACCTGACTCTGTGGTGCCAATTGCCGCACCCGGGCTAGGTTATGTTGCAGTGCCTGCAAATTGATCTGCGCGACCGGCCGCCGACTCATTAATACTCATCCTCAAAACGGGCACTGCCGGCATAGTTATCAAAGCGCGAGAAATGGCCGTGGAAAGTTAGCCGCACCCGGCCAATTGGGCCGTTCCGCTGCTTACCGATAATAATTTCAGCCGTACCTTTATCTGCAGTATCCTCGTGGTAGACCTCATCACGATAGATAAACATAATCAAATCCGCATCCTGTTCAATCGAACCCGATTCCCGCAAGTCAGAGTTCACCGGCCGCTTATCGGCGCGTTGTTCCAGTGAACGGTTAAGCTGCGATAGCGCGACTACCGGCACTTTCAATTCTTTTGCCAGGGCTTTTAACGAGCGGGAAATTTCGGCGATCTCCAGGGTGCGGTTTTCGCTCATCCCGGGTACCGTCATCAGCTGCAGATAGTCGACCATAATCATGCTTAAGCCACCGTGCTCGCGGGCAATTCGCCTTGCCCTCGAACGCACTTCGGTAGGGGTTAAGCCTGAGGCATCATCGATATACATTTTGCCTTTGCTGTTCAGAAGCTCTATCGCCGATGACAACCGCGCCCAATCTTCATCTTCCAGCTGGCCGGTACGCACCTTGGTCTGGTTAATCCGGCCTAATGAGGCCAGCATCCGCATCATAATCTGGTCTGACGGCATCTCTAAGCTGAAAATCAGTACCGGTTTATCGCTGGTAATAGCCGCGTGTTCACACAGGTTCATGGCAAAGGTGGTTTTACCCATTGATGGTCGCGCCGCGACGATAATCAGGTCCGACGGCTGCAAACCATTGGTCATCTTGTCCAGATCGACATAGCCGGTCGACACGCCGGTGATACCGTTTTGCGGTGAACGATACAGCGCATCGATCTTATCAATGGTTTTGGCGAGGATGCTGTTGATGGGCTCCGGCCCTTCATTGGCTTTGGCGCGTTGCTCGGCAATCTTGAATACTTTGGTTTCGGCAAAGTCCAGCAGCTCTGCCGCAGTGCGGCCCTGCGTATCGTAGCCGGCGTCAGCGATATCATGGGCAACACCAATCATATCCCGCACTACCGCGCGTTCGCGCACGATATCGGCATAGGCCAGAATATTGGCAGCGCTGGGGGTGTTTTTGGCAATTTCGCCCAAATAAGCAAAGCCGCCAATATCATCCAGCTGTTGATTGGCTTCCAGCGCTTCGGAAACGGTGATCAGGTCAATCGGCTGGTTACCTTCCGCCAGCCGTGCCATCGCATTAAAAATCAGCCGGTGCGAGCGCAGATAAAAATCATGCTCGACTACCTTTTCAGAAACACGGTCCCAGGCTTCATTATCCAGCATCAGGCCACCCAGCACCGATTGCTCCGCTTCAATCGAATGCGGCGGCATCTTTACTGCTGCAACCTGTTTATCTTTTACACTTTGTTGTGCCACGTTTTACTACCACAGGAAAAACTTGCTGATGGCGTCATGCTAACCCGCGACTGCGCCAAAGCCAATTAAAGCTTATAAAATTTTATGCGCTACCAACTGACTGGCAGTTGAATAGGATATGGATAGTAAGGAAAAGCACACAGGAAAAACAGATGATGCGGAAAATAACAAACGCACTGCCAGGCGGCAGTGCGTCTTAGCCATGATTAGGCTTCAGCGATGATCACAACCTTAATGGTTGCAATCACTTCTGCGTGTAACTGCAGATCGATTTCGAACTCGCCAGTTTCACGTAAAGTGCCGTTTGGTAACTTCACTTCTGCTTTAGAAACCGCTACGCCGGCTTCAGTGATCGCATCAGCGATATCACGAGTACCAACAGAACCGAACAGTTTACCCTCGTCACCCGCTTTAGAAGCGATGGTAACCTGAGCCAGTTCAGCAACCTTAGCAGCACGGTCGTTAGCTACTGCTAAGTCAGCAGCCAGTTTGGCTTCTAATTCAGCACGACGGGCTTCGAATTTCTCGATGTTAGCCTTAGTAGCCGGAACTGCTTTACCCTGTGGGAATAAGAAGTTACGGGCATAACCAGACTTAACAGTTACATTGTCACCTAAACCACCCAGGTTTGCGACTTTGTCTAACAGAATAATTTGCATTGCCTATACCCCTCTGTATTAGCTGTGTGAGTCGCTGTATGGTAACAGAGCCAGGTAACGAGCGCGTTTGATGGCGCGGGCTAACTGACGCTGGTATTTAGCGCTGGTGCCAGTAATACGGCTTGGTACGATCTTGCCACTTTCTGTAACATAGTTTTTCAGAACGGCGGTGTCTTTGTAATCAATCTCTACAGTGCCTTCTGCAGAAAAACGGCAGAATTTACGGCGACGGAAAAAACGTGACATTTGTCTGTCTCCTAACTTAATTGTTCAATCTGTTGCGCATGCAGGACCAGTTTTGCCTGACCACTGCGGCTTTGGTGCCGGTTTAAAAAACCACTCACCCGAACCATGCTGCCCAACGTCAGATGCTGAGCGTGTTGTTGTAACACTGTGCCACTTAATACCACCTGCATCCGGACATAAGCCTGGCGGTTTAAGCCAGCCTCCTGTTGCATGCTGCGATGTTCCAGGGTTAACACAGTGTGCGGGATCCCCGCCGGACTCTCGCTGCGCTCAGGGTGCCGGCAAAGGGCGCCGCTTAGCACAAGGATATTGTCCATTTACAACTTACTCGTCGTTTGCTACTTGCTCTTCAGTTTCACGAGGAGCACGCTCACGACGCTCTTCACGTACCTTAGCCATTGGTGATGGCTCAACGATGGCACCATTAGTGCGCATAATCAGGTTACGTAATACCGCATCGTTGTAGCGGAAGTTAGTTTCCAGCTCATCGATCACGCTTTGTGGTGCTTCCACGTTCATCAGCACATAGTGTGCTTTGTGCAGTTTTTGAATTGGGTAAGCCAGTTGACGACGACCCCAATCTTCTAAACGGTGGATAGAACCGCCCGCTTCTTTGATCGCGCCAGTGTAACGCTCGATCATACCAGGCACTTGTTCACTCTGATCAGGGTGAACCATAAAAACGATTTCGTAATGACGCATTGTAGCTCCTTACGGTTAGTAAGCCTCGGAGGAACTCGGCCGGATTCTTATAAAGGCAAGGAACGTTGAGTGTATGGCCGAAGGTCGCGTATTTTAAGGAGTTGGCTGGCAAATAACAAGTGAAAGCGGCAGATTGCACAAAAAAAGTTCAGGCCAGCAAGCTGGCCTGAACATTAGATACACCGGGTGAGCAACTTTAACGTGCCACAGTCTGGCAACGGGCACCGTTAAGCCGCACACTCTTGCCTGAACCCGGATGCTGTAAAATACAGCTGTCTCCCGCCTTAACCAGTACAAAGCGATAGGACGGTAATTGGTGACGACCGTCCAAGGGGCGACCTTGGCTATCGAGCGGCATTCGCTGCTCAATAAACAGCTCCGGACTCTGTTGCAGTACATCATCGGCTAAGGTCACAGTGTTACCACCGACAATACTGGTAATAAAATCGTTCAGTTGCTGGCGGACTTCAGCGCCACCAGCCACTAACACAGCCGGCTCTGCCGCTGCACCACTTTGACAGCCGGTCAGTAACAACATACTGCCCAAGGTCAAGATGGTTATCGCTTTCACGGGTTACCCTCCGCCGGCTGCAGTTCAGTCATCAGCTTATTATTAAACAAAATGTCCTGATAACGAGGGTCTAACAAGCGCATTTTACCAGCAGCTTCATCATCAACCCGGGCGTTATTATCAGACATTTGTAAGCTACCAAACCCAGCACTGCCTGCTTCAACCATCGGGCAGCGATCATTCTGCGCATAATAAACCGCCGCGCCAAGTAAACGTTCGGCAGGATCGCCCAGCTGTTTGCTGAAGTCATCCGCCAGTGGACAGCCTTTCACATCAGCCTGGAACACCGGATTGGTTTTTGGAATAAAGCCGTCGGCATATTCACCAAAACCTTTGGCATTTACGCCGGTAAACTGGATGGTGAAGTAAGTCGTACCACAGTTGTCAGTCGGATAAAAACCATAAGGCTTACCACAGGTTTGATCGCCAATCAGGATCACCTCAACATCAATCCCGCGCAAACCATTGATAAAGGCTTCACTGGCAGAGCAGGTGTTCCCGGTACTTAAGATAAAGACCCGGCTTAGATTTAATGACGGCAAATCAGTGTCAGTCAGGCGCCCTGCTTCATAATCAATGACTTTCGAATAAAACGGCACCGGAGACAATGTCTGACCGGTAACCGGGTTGGTATTCGGATATTTATCATTAAAGATAGTCCGTTCAAAGAAGCTATCCTGAATAATATTCGGACCCGTTACCATATAACCGAGCTGAGATGCCAAGGCTAGCAAACCACCGCCGTTATAGCGTAAATCAATCACCAACTCGTCAATATTGGCATCCGCGAACTGGTTTACTGCGCTAATCAATTGCTGCTGTGCCAGCGCAATATGACTGTTAAATTGCACGTAACCCACCTTACCGGCAAAGGTATCCAACACTCTGACATTTTGCACCGGCGACGCAGCCACATTAGCCGATGTCATACTTACCGCTTTACGTGCACCCGCAGCCGATTCAAACACAAAGTCAAAGCGCTGGCCGGTAGCTGACGGGAAAAGTGCGCGATTAAGCAGGTCAACACCGGCTTGGGTATTATCATTAACAAAGTCAACGCCATTCACACTCAGCAACTTATCACCCCGTAACAACCCGGCATTGGCTGCCGGTGAGTTTGGCTCGGTGTAAGCAATCGTCAGTTCACGTGGTGGGGTGTTACGACCAAAAGACCAACGAATACCATAGCCAGCTGATACGCCGGCTTGCGTTTGTTGCTGGTATTCAGCGGTGTTCTCAGTAAAGTGGAAATTATCTTTCGGCGTGCCTGAGTCGGTCAGCTGTTCTGTTTTAAGCAGATTAAAATACTGAGCCACACTGTAGGGTGCCGGATCACGATCAACCACTTCGCGATACCAAAGATAAGTATTATTAGTCCAGGAACGTAGCCACATTTTTTCGTGCATGGCCGTACCGGCACGATCCGGATAGGGGCGATTACTATTAAAAGGGTCGGTACCGGTACGCGGCGTTTGACAGAAATTCTTTAAGGTGCTTTCGGCCGGGAACTGGCCTGCAACCCAGGTTGGAGCGGTAGGCGTGGTATTGCCAGAACCGCCACCACCACCGGTAGAGCCACCGGAACCACCACCGCCACACGCCGTCAGCGTTATCACGGAAAGTGACAGCAATGACATTGTTAATGATTTTTTACTAATCATACGCAACCTCCACTATTTAATTCAGGGCTTCCAGCTAAAAATTTACCCGAAATTAACATGAAAGTTTCGGCGGCGCAAGCACCCACAGTCAGAGGGTGGCGGGCCAGTTAAAGCTGCTGCCGTTGCCGTACTGCTTCAAATAAGCAAATGCCAGTAGCAACCGAAACGTTCAAACTCGACACCGAGCCAAACATCGGGATTTTCACCAGCGCATCACAGGTTTCCCGGGTCAGACGCCGTAAGCCCTCGCCTTCGGCGCCTAATACCAGCGCTAAAGGCCCAGTTAAATCGGCCTGGTAGACCAGGGTTTCAGTTTCACCGGCAGTACCTACTACCCAAACCCCTGCTTGCTGTAATTGGCGCAACGTGCGCGCCAGATTCGTTACCGTGATAAAGGGCACCGACTCGGCGGCACCGCAGGCCACTTTACGTACTACTGATGTTAATTTTACCGAACGATCTTTTGGTGCTATGACCGCATGTACGCCAGCCGCATCTGCGCTACGCAAAATGGCACCCAGGTTATGCGGATCGGTAACGCCATCCAGTACTAACAGCAAAGGCTTGCTTTGTGCTTCCACAATAGCGGCTAAATCAGCTTCGTTACCACTGCTGCTTAACCGTGCTTTGGCAACAATACCCTGATGCTGACCGCCGACCATCTCATCTAATGTTTTACGATTACAAAATTGCACCGAAATGCCGTGTTGCCGCGCTTGCTGCAACAATGGCTGCATCCGTTTGTCGTCGCGGTCTTTTAACGCGAAAATTTCCAGCACATCCTGTGGCGCGCGTTTTAATAAGGCTTCGACCGCGTGCAGGCCAAATACCAGATCATTACTCATAGCTTACCTGTAGTGAATTACAGAGCGCCGGATTAGCGGCGACTCTTGGATTTCTTTGCTTTGGGCGCAGCAGGCTTTTTACCTGCCGGGGCTTTGGCTGCTTTGGTGGTTTTGCCTGCTTTGGTTGCTTTGCCCGCCTTGGCCGGCGCAGTTTTGCCAGCTTGCCGCGCCAGTTTTTCTTCAAAAGCGGCATTTTTACTGGCTTTAATCTGCCGGCCAGACACCTGGGTGCGAGCTTCGCCCACCAGTACCAGATCAATTTTCCGCGCTTCCAGATTCACCGCCACCACTTTCACGGTCACCGCATCGCCCATCCGGTAACTGACACCTGAGTGCTCACCGGTCAGAATTTGCCGTTCGGTATCAAAGCGGTAATAGTCATTCTGCAGCGAGGTGACATGCACCAAACCTTCAATATACAAGTCACTCAGTCTGACAAAGAGCCCGAAATTGGTGACGGTTGACACCACCCCAGGAAACTCTGAGCCCAGGTGATCCTGCATATATTCACATTTTAGCCAGTCGGCGACTTCACGGGTCGCATCATCGGCCCGCCGCTCCGTCATCGAGCACTGCTCACCGAGTGGCGCCATATCTTTTTCAATATAGGCTTTCGGACCGGTAACCTGCTGACCTTGTTTCGCCAGAATAGCTTTAATGGCCCGGTGCAGCACCAGATCCGGATAGCGGCGAATTGGCGAGGTAAAGTGGGCATAGGCTTCCAGCGCCAAACCAAAGTGTCCCTGATTATCACCCTGATATACCGCTTGTTTCATCGAGCGCAACATCGTGGTTTCAATCAGTTCGCGGTCGGGACGATCGGATAAACGCGCCAGCACCTCAGTCAGCTCCAACGGTGTCGGCTCATCTGACAGATTGGCTTCAATACCCAGCTCAGCTAAAAAGCGTTTAAAGTTAGCAAAGCGATCGCCATCCGGCCGCTCGTGTACGCGGAATAAGGCATGAGCTTCATGCTTCTCAATAAAGCGTGCCGCCGCCACGTTGGCCATAATCATGCATTCTTCAATGATCTTATGCGCCTCGTTGCGGTGCACCGGCACAATCTGTTCAATCTTGCGGTGGCTGTTAAAGATAAAACGGGTTTCCACGGTTTCAAATTCAATGGCGCCACGCTGTGCCCGTACTTTCGCCAGTTTTTTATACAGGCTGTACAGGGTTTCCAGGTTGGTTAGCTGGGCGGCATATTCCTGCCGTAGCTTAGGATCGCCCTGTAAAATGGCATGCACCTTGTTATAGGTAAAGCGCGCCGCTGAATGCATCACCGCTTCATAAAACTGATAGCTTTCCAGCTTGCCGTGCGCACTGATATGCATTTCAGCGACAAAGCATAAGCGGTCAACGTGCGGATTTAATGAGCACAGGCCATTCGACAAGGCCTCAGGCAGCATGGGTACCACATGGTCCGGGAAGTACACCGAATTCCCGCGCTCCAGCGCACTGTGATCCAAAGGCGTACCAAATTGCACATAAGCACTGACGTCGGCTATGGCCACCCACAGCTTCCAGCCACCGTTCTCTTTGGCTTCGGCATAGACCGCATCGTCAAAGTCACGGGCATCTTCACCGTCGATAGTCACCAAAGGTAACTGCGTCAAATCAACCCGCCCCTGTTTAGCCGCAGCAGGTACCTCTTCGCCAAATTTCGCGACTTGCTGAATCACCGCATCGGAAAAGACGTGCGGGATCTGATGATTTCGGATCGCCACTTCGATTTCCATCCCGGGCGCCATATGCTCGCCCAGTACTTCGACCACCCGCCCCATGGCGTTCACCCGCTTCGATGGCCGCTGCGTAATTTCTACTAATACCACCTGACCATGGCGGGCCGCACCCTGCTCACCTTCAGGCACAATAATATCCTGGCAGATCCGCGCATCATCGGGCACTACAACGCAAAGCGCATGGTCTTTATAATAACGGCCGACAATGGCTTCGCTGCGCGGCTCTAATACCCGCACCACCCGCGCTTCGATCTTATCTTTGCTTTTCACGCTGGCAGCGGTCGCCAGCACCTTATCGCCTGGCAGCAAACGCTGCATTTCATGGAACGGCAGATACCAGTCTGGCCCGCCTTGTTCTAATTTTAAAAAGCCAAAGCCCTCACGATGACCCATCACCGTGCCTTTGACTAAATCCATGTGATCGACTAACCCATAGCGCTTACTTTTGGTAAACAGCAGCTGGCCATCGCGCTCCATAGCACGTAAGCGCTTTTTCAGCGCAAAGATCGCCTCATCGTCATTCAGACCAAGTTCGCTTACCAGTTCTTCAAAGTAGGCCGGCTGTTGCCGTTTTTCGATGTGCTCGAGAATAAACTCGCGGCTGGGGATAGGGTTGTCGTATTTTTCTTGCTCACGCGCAAGATGCGGATCATTTACCGTCATTAATTAAACTTTTGTTTCCTTTTGATACTATTCAGTGTAACACCCCGCAGAGAAAATGAGATGAATTTCATCTGACAGGGCGTTCGGCATTCGCCACTACCCGTGCTGGCATCTTGTCTGCCAGCTGTTTTTTCAGGCGGTTGATTTTAGCATGAGTTGCCTGATCTGCGGTAATGCTATGATGTAACCAGCGATAAGCTTGCTCGAAATCGTTTGGACTACCTTGCCCTGCGACCAGAATTTCCGCCAGCCGCAGCTGCGCCTTTAAATTACCCATCGCCGCCGCTTCGCGTAAATAGATAATCGCTTTCGCCAGATCCTGCTGCACAAAACGGCCAATATGATAATAGCGGCCAATTTGTTCCAGCCCCTCCGGTAATCCCTGAGATGCTGCCTGCAACATAAAGTCCCAGCCACGCTCAACATCGCGCGGTACACAGACACCATAGGCCAGCATATCGCCAAACAAAAACTGGTAAGATGGTAGCTTCATGATCTCAGCCCGGGCTTCGATATCCTGCACCAGCTGACATTCATCGGCCTTAACCCGCTGTAAATGACTATTTACCCGAATCATTTTCAGCAGTTCATCCTGAGTATATAACTCTACCGGTTGCAGCTCCTGCGCTGATAATACCGGAATCAGCAGCAAGGTGATGAGTGCTGTCAGAGCTGAAGATTTTCGCATAGCGTCAGATTACCGTTGTTAAGGTTGGGTCTGGAAAATCTAAGCAAATTTTGCGCCAGCTTACTGCTCATTATAAAACCGCCAGCTGGGTTGATTACGTACGGCAATGGCAGTTTGCTGCAGCAGGCCACTTGGTTCCGCCGACGCGCTGGCTAAACTCACTGCCGGACAGCGGCCAAGCTGAATGTAATCAACCGCTGCCGCATATAAGGGATCATTAGGTACACCCCAATCACCCACTACAGCTGGCGTAATGGCACAATTTGGTGTCAGACCATTAAAGTAGTCGCCAAAGTCCAACGCATTAACGGTTTGAAAATTGATCGCAAATAAACGGAAATTGCCAACAGGTGTCGGAATCTGCCCCACCGGCTTACCACAGGTACGCTCACCAATCTGAATGACATCGATAAAAGGACTGAGGGAGTTAATGACCAATTCACTCGACGAGCAGCTGCCGGGAGTAGTTAACACCAAGACCCGTGACAGATTTAACAGGGTGCGCCCCTGACCAGGTGAGAACAATACCGTGTTGTTACTGGCAGTATTTTTATCATTATAGCGGTATTTCACAAACACTTTGCCTTGCAGCTGCGGATAGGCAATATGCGAACTTAACTGATTTGCCACCCGGATCAGTCCGCCGCCGTTATAGCGCAAATCCAAAATTAACTCGTCAATCTGTTGCTGATTAAAATACGCGAAGGCTTGCTCCAGCTCTGTTTCGGACAGCTCGATAAAACTATTAAACACCAGATAACCAACTTTGCGCGCTGCCAGTTGCTGCACGGAACGATGCAACACGGTATTGGTCGACACCCGGCTCTTTACCAGATCCGCCCGCTGCTCAACACCATCAGGCTGTCGCCAAACAAAATTACGCACCACTCCGGCCTGATTTGGGCCATAAATGTCTTCACTACTATAACGACCACTGTCAAAGCCGCTCAGCCATTCACTGACGCTGATCCCCTCAATAGTGACGATTTTGTCACCGCGTTTTAATCCTTGTTCAGCGGCGGGGCTTTGTGGGTAAACATAGATCACCTGTAGCGCCGAAGCGTTATCAGCACGCTGGCTGGCAAAGCCAAAACCGAAAAATACCGCATTAATAAAGCGATCTTGATATTCCTGTTCGGTTAACATAAAACTGTAATTGTCCCGCGCTGCCAGACTGGCATAAAAATAGTCTTGCGGATTACTGAAGCTGTCTGGCGCCGGATTGCGTAGCTCCCGGTACCACAAATAATTACGGCTGAGCTCACAACCTATCCGGGCGTTGATACTAGTTTGCTGACAAAGCTCCGCATTACCAGGAGCAACCGGCTGGCTGTCTGAGCCACCACAGCCAGCCAACAGCATTAACGCCGTAAACACCACCAAGCGCATCAACATCGTATTCCTCCATCAGCACCGCTTAATTTAGCAAAAAGCTTACGTCTTAATTATTGCCAAAGTTTGGTTATAGCACAGCTTGAGTTAAAGCATACCTGCTTTGCCGGCAAAATCCGGATCGAGTAGGAGGCGGGAT